>JABCSI010000017.1 GCA_018238965.1 Promethearchaeota archaeon | reverse complement strand
GCAACTTCTAAAAGCAATAGAACACCGCTTAAATTATCATTTGCTCCAGGAGAAACGACTCTATAGTTATAAAACGTGAGGAGGAATATTGAAAGGGGATACATTCCAGCAAATATATATCCGAGAATGGCCCACCCCCCCTTGAAATCCATTTCTCCAATTCTCCATGAGCTATTAAATATTGCATTCAATACGGTCGCAATCAACCCATAAAAGATAAAGAACGTTCCGAGCAGAATGATAACTCTGTTGAAGTAGGGATGTTTTAAATTCCATCGCCATTCGTACGATGTATCGATGTGGGCGTTAAGCACCAACCGCTTGACTGGCTTGGCAGGTGTCTTAAGACTTTTCTTAATTGCCAGAAGATTTTGCGATTGGACTTTTGGCAAAAAGGGTTCGAGGAATAATTTATAATTCCAAAATTCCAGCACAAAAATGAGCGCACTGCCTAGGGCGAAAAGAATGCTGATCCAGGGCACTATCCAATAAAATAGAATAGCCAGCAGATCAAGAATTACGCAATATGTAATAAAACTCATGAAAACCTTCGGGGCAACTTGAAATGTTTCAATCGATGACGAATCAACGTGGGGAGAGAACTGGTCTTTGAGATAGTCGGTCGCATCCCTTTCACTTTGGCTTCCTGGGGGTCGGGGGCCAAATTTTTGGATAATTTCTGCTGCCATTTCTATAATATTGGTGGCAGAGTCTTCCATTGCTTTATCTGTAATTTTGAATTCCATCATATTCAATTAGTGAAAGTAGTTGAAAAATGTGTTACTCTTCAGCTTATTGGGATTATATGAAAACCTAAAAAATAATTAAAAAGATTGATTAAAAAAAAATTGAATATTATATACTGGAAATTTCCGATTTAATAGTTATTCCCGCAATTTGGGCAGAATTTACCGCCGGGAGTTACTTGATTTCCACAAAAGGGGCAAAAATACGGGACTTCTGCGGTTTTAGAGGGCGAATCTGGCGCTACATTCATTTGATTTCGTCGTCGTCGCTCATGTTCGCGTGCCTTCCATTCTGCGTGCTTTTCTTTCGCTTTTTGTTTGGTTTCTAACGCGATGCGGCGCATTTCCAAGCCAGTGCGTTTAGCTTCGATTTTAAGTTTGTGGGAGATTTCTTTTGATTTGGCTTTTATTATTTTTGCCTTCGCCTTGCTTTCCTGCTTTAATTTCTTTCCCTTGGCTTTTAAATAATCCTTTAGGGGCAATTCTTCAGGTTTTTCCGAAGAGGATCTATTCTCTTGGGACTTTGGTGCTTTGGATTCCTGTGAATCATTGTATTCATAGGAAGTTTGATCTTGGTTGAATTCCGAATATTGTGTGGTCATAATTATCCATCCTTTAGAATGAATTAACTTCTAGGTCTGAGTTAAATAAGCATGGCTAAAGACATAAAGCATTTGGGGGGCAGTGTTTAGCAATAAATTTTACAACAAACCGAGAATCGAATCAACGAAGAAAATTAGATGCCCCGACTGAAATTGAACAGTCACTTTGCCTAGGCTGACATTGCTGAGGGAAAGGGTTGAAATTTCAAGATCAACATGATGGAGAGGATATTCACAGCCACTTAATTCAACTCCAGAACATTGAACTAAAGGTATTAGCGAGAAAGTGGTTTCATTCGGAATTTCAAAGGTGTATTGTGTCTTGGGAAGAAGTGCAACCAGAATTCCCTGAGAAGAGATTAACCAAATTTTACCGGGGGATTTGAGGAGTATGAGTCGATTGAAAAGGTCATGGTCGAGCCTACCCCCGATCATATTCAAACAAAAAATGCGAGAAAAACCCCGATCGAGTGCGTAATCTATAGCAATTTCGGTGTCTGAGCGATCTTTATTCACCGGATGAGATTCCATAGCCACATTAGGATATTTTTTCAGAATATCGGGATGAACCGAGTCAAAATCACCTAAAATAAGATCAACACGACTGTTATTTTCAGCCGCAAATTCCAATCCCTTATCCACAGCAATTACGAATGCATTATCCCAGATAGATTGAGGCAGAAGAGAGATGCAAAGATGGTCAAAAGTAGGGCTTCCCGAAAGGATGATTGCATAATTCGGTTCAAGTGGTTTGTTATCGGGGGTCATAACGGTTCACATCTTTCATGTTTAGCTATACACTATTTTTTTACCCAAATTCATTTAGTTTTTATGGTTTCGCCTCTCTTCTTAGCTTGAAAAAAAATGTCACGGTTTCCCACAAAAAATATAGCATTATTTAGTATTATCCTAATAGGGGGGATAATTAGTCTTCCCGCTGTTTCGCCTATCACTTCCCAAATGGCGGTAGATGAGTCGTCTCTAACAATCTACACTTATGCGAGTCTTCTCTCGGATCCTGGATACGATTATATTGGCGCCTATGCAAATTATTCTGGAATTCCTGCGGATAATATACAACTCGTGGCAATGTCTGATGCAAATAGCCTAATTACTCGACTTTTGGGAGAAAAAGACTCTCCGGTGGCAGATGTTGTAATTGGATTGGATAATATTTTAATCCACGAAGCCAAAGCTTTTGATCTATTAACTCCATATTCTTCACCCGAACTGGTAAATATCACCTCAGATCTAATTACAAATTTAGATCCCGATCATTATCTTCTACCGTATGATTATGGCATTATTGCGTTTAACTATGATGCATTACGGATTAATTCTTCCACGGTTGAAAACTTGACATCGTTGACACTTGAGGACATTTTAACCCTAGATTTGGATAAGAATCTCGTAGTCGAAGATCCAACCTTGAGTTCTCCCGGTTTGGGATTTCTCCTGTGGACCATAGCAGTATTCGGAGATCCTTCAATCGATTTTCCAGGGCTCCTCGAAGGTGATTGGCGTGATTGGTGGAGTGAGGCAGCGGAAGATATCCGTGTGGCCAATAGTTGGACCGCTGCGTTTGATATATTTGATCAAGAGGCAGAAAATCGACCTATCATGATCTCCTATGGATCTAGTCCTGCCTATACAGTATGTCAAGGCTGGGGAGATAATTTAAAGGCATTTACATCCCATGAATTAAATCAAAGCAATGCATGGTTACAAATTGAGGGTATTGGAATTGTAAACGGGGCACCGCATGAATCCCAAGCACAACATTTCATTGATTGGTTTTTAGGCGAGGATCTCCAAAGCCACATCCCGGAAAACAATTGGATGTATCCCGCTAACGAAAATGCCGAAATTTCATCATGTTTTGAAGAGGCTGCCCTAAATCCCTCCGAAGTAAATGTTTTGAACAATTTGATTACACCTTCCATGATCGAATCGAACTTGGGTTCGTGGAAAACCCAATGGGAAGAGGCAATGGCAGGTGAAACTGTTTGGATTGTTGGTTTTGGTGGTATTACCGTCCCTTTCTGGATAATATTCTCATTTCTCGGGATAATTATAGCGAGGAAATCAAATCCACATCATTCATACCCAGATCAATAACATAAAATGACAGAATCCAAGGTTAAGAAAAAATGAGACAGGAAAAGCGCCACATTCAGATACGTGATAAAATTTTTCCAGTGCTAATTCCCATAATGGGTGCTCTCTTGGTTTTTCTATTTTTTCTCTTTCTTTTTTATATTCCGTTGGGAAAGGTTTTTGAATTCGCTTTTTGGACTACTCCCCAGACAGAAGATTCTTCTATTTGGAATGTTTTAGGCTATTCGTTAAACCTCCGGGCTCTTCAATTTAGCTTTTTGGAAGCGCTAGTTTCGACAGTTGGTTGTTTACTCATCGGGATCCCCATCGGAATCTTCCTTGCCCATTATAAGTTCAAGGGTAGACGCGCAATTCTTAATATTCTCACGATTCCCTTTGTGCTTCCATCTATCGTGGTGTTATTAGGATTCATAATTGTATTGGGGGATGGAGGATGGATTAATTCGTTGTGGATGTTTCTTTCGGGTTCCAGCACTCCTCTGTTTTCCATCTATGGAAATTTCATGGGGATTGTAATCGTTCATATTTTCTACAATATATCCATTGCCGTTCAACTGATAATTCCGGCATGGCAACAGGTGGATTTCGATATGGTGGATGTGGCGCGATCGCTTGGGGCATCCCCTACAAAAATATTTTTCAAAATTATATTTCCCCAAATAAAGCACGCGATCCTATCTGCAACACTCTTGATTTTCATATATACCTTCAATAGTTTTGCGATAGTATTATTTCTCGGTAATGTGAGGCTACAAACCTTGGAAGTTCGCATCTATAAATTGATGAAGGTGGGTTTTGATTTTCAAGGGGGTGCTATATTAGCGATCCTTCAAATGGTGATCAATTTAGCACTCTTGGGTTTCTATAGTCAGACTCTACGGAAATCTAGGGGAAATTCCAAAACATCCACCCGTAATTTTGAATATCGCACATTTCAAATCCGTCGATCCCGTTCTTCTCTCACTTTCCACACTTTTTGGCGAATCTTGTTGGTAATTTTCCTGGGGATACTTCTTTCCTTTATTATCCTACCAATTCTTGCAATTTTCATATCAGCCTTTACACCTATCGCAGGTTCCAATGATGTTTTTTACGGATTTCGTTTAATTTTCTCTCCCAACTATGTTCCCCTCCTAGGGGCTTCAACCCTCAGAATTTTATGGAACACCCTATATTTTGCTCTTCTCACCGTTGGGATCACATCGGCAATTTGTTTAATCATTCTTTTTATCTACCGGTGGAAATATCGTGCGATATCCCAGTACCGGCCTTCTTCCTTAGAATCTGTACTCACTGTGTTTATCACCCTTCCAATGGCAACTTCTTCCATTTCTCTGGCATTAGGTCTTTTTCTCCTTTTCAAATCCAGCGTAATATACTTTGAGGCTACATGGATCTTAATTATATGTGCCCATGTTCTAATCAGTATTCCGTTTGCCCTTAGAACTATCTTGAATGCCTATAATCGGATAGATATGGAGTTAATTAATGTGGCTACTACCCTAGGTGCATCAAATTGGCACATTTTCAGAAAAATTGAATGGCCCTTGATCAAGCGAGGGTTTTTAGTGGGCGCTTTGTTCACATTTGCAATAAGCGTTGGTGAGTTCGGTGCAACCTATTTTTTGGCTAGGGGAGAATACGAAACGCTCTCGGTATCCATTTCAAAATTATTAATCACACGCAACATGCAGCTTCCCGCCAGCATGGCCTCAATTCTAATCCTTTTCTGCTTTCTGGCTTTCTTCATAATTCAGAAATTAGGCGATTATCAATTAAAAATCTAACAATGGTGGAACAATATGACATTTCTCAAAATTTCGTCTCTGCGGTTAAAATACCAAAATGAATACATCCTTGACCAGCTTAATTTATCGGTTCAAAAAGGGGAACTTCTTGTTTTGTTGGGAGAGAGTGGCTGTGGAAAGACTTCGTTACTTAAAATAGTTCTTGGTCTTCTTCAACCCGAAGAAGGAACAATTACCTTAGAAGGAATTCCTATTACAACCCTCCCTCCCCAAAAACGAAAAATGGGATATGTTCCCCAAGCCCAAGTATTGTTCCCACATATGACTGTTAAGCAAAACATCAACTTTGGATTGGAAGTTCATAAAGAAATTCCCAACTCCCAAGATCTTTATTCTAAAGCTATTAAGTTAACCCAGTTAACTTCCTTGGAAGATCGTTACCCTGCGGAACTCAGTGGTGGGCAGCAACAACGTGTTGCGTTAGCCCGGGCTATTGCAATCCAACCACAAATTTTACTATTGGATGAACCACTAAGTAGCATAGATGCCTCAGGTCGGGAAGAATTAGCCCTCACCATCCGAAGAATTCAGCAAGAAACCCATACTACTATTCTTTATGTTACCCACAATCACCAAGAGGCCCGCTTAATTGCAGATCGCATTGCGGTGATATTTGATGGAAAAGTACAACAGCTGGATCTATCCCGTGCAGTATATGACTCTCCTGCCAATTATACCGTTGCCAAAATACTGGGCAAGGAAAATATATGGCCCATTCTGGGGGTTGAAAATTTGAATGGACAACCGCTGATCACTACTCCAGTGGGGAATTTTCCTTTATCCTTGGGAAATCGTTCATTAACTGTGGAAAATGTTGAAACCTTTACAGCTATTGGTTTACCCGTACAGAAATATTCCCTCATTAAGTTAGAAAATTCCGACAAAGAACCTATTCTCCCATCATCGCACACAAACGAAAATCTCAAGATTATGAACCTAATCTGCAAAGTAGATGCGCTGATTGAAGGGGATAATGACTCGGATAAAGCCTTACTGACCATATATCCGCGCTTTGATGAGTCAATTAAAATATTAGTTAAAAAAGCAGAACCCTTGGATTGTGGATCTCTGTGTTTCTTTTTACTGGAGATTCCGTTTGAAGATTTCTACATTTTCTAATTGCCGATAATTTTCAACCTGCGTTGGATATCTGTCACAAATTTTTGATACTTTGGATTTTCCTGCGATAACTGTTCAGTATTCGTTAGCGCCCGATCCAATGCCCATTTCATCTTATCCGTCAAACCCAATTGATCATAGCTAAGTCCGAGAAAATAAAACGCCAAGGGAAAGCTAAAATCGATTTTTACTATTTTCATCAATTGTTTAATGCATTGTGGATGTTTACCTTGCCGATAATAGATCAACCCTATGTTGAGAGAAGTGCGTAAGATGCGCTGATCTTTTGGAGGAAAATACTTCTGATCAATGATATCCCAAAAGATCTCCAAAGCCGGTTCGTATTGCTTGGATTTCATCAATTTATCCGCCTCATTATATTTGCGGGTAAAATCCGGATTGATTTTTTTTAAAAGTTCTTCCTGTTCCTGCTTTAACTGTTCTTGTTTTTCCCGTTCTGCATCGGCGATCTTCTGATCTGCATGTTCTTCCTTAAAGGTTTGAAAACTTGCTAAGACTTCGGGAGAATATGGCATGGAACAAACTGGACATAGATCACTATGTACGATCCATTTTTGGAGACAACTGCGATGTGCGGGGTGGTCATTAAGGCATTCTATTAATTCTTCATTTTCATTCTGGGATATAGGACTATAACAGATCACACATTGGGGTGATTTCCTCGACGGCATCACGCTTGAAGGGGCCGAAGATGGTGATGTTTTTGTTTTCAACGCTGGAGTTGGTAAAGTTTTTGGTTTCACAGCGGGAGTTGGTATTGTTTTTTGTTTCACAGCGGGAATTGGAATAGTTTTGGATTTCGCAGAAATATCCGAAGTTAATGGAGTTTTCATTGAAGGCTGTGCCTTTATTTCGATCTTCTGTGGGGAAAAGGATTTAGGTTTAGGAATGGGCCGGGAAGCAATACTTGTAGGTGTTTTTGGTTTGGTGATAGGTGGGGCTGATTTTATAAAGGGATTTTCTTTTTTGGTAGATATTTCCTCATCTTTACCTAAAAAAGAAGGTCTGCTGATTTTTCCCGGGATTTTTTGACTATTTTTGGCGGTTAAATCCATAAAGGGAACCGATTGAGATGCTGTTTTTTGGATAGTTTTGGCTTGGGTTCTTTTCTTAATTTCTAAATTATTGGAAAAAGCTTGTGTAGATTCTTTCTTTTTTTCACCCAGAAATGAAGGTGCTTTTACTTTACCTACAAATGTCTTGTTCAATTTGGCTGCCATGTCTTGAAACGGTATTTCTTGGGAAGATACTTTGGCTTGGGTGCTCTTTTTCTGCTCTACTTTATGAGTTAGGGATTTAGTAAAATTCAATGGATCAAAATCTCCATCTAATCCAGGATCAAATGTTTTAAAGCTTAATCCTTCATCAGATAAACCATTTTTCTCGCGTCGTGCTGCGATATTCTGGACCTCATTCACATACTCCTCTTGTTGATGCTTTTTTTGTTTTTGTTTATCCGTCAAGAGAACATCGTTGAGTTTTTCCCTGGCTTCTACTCGTTTTTGCTCCGCTTCGGCCAATTCTGCATCAATTTCATCCATGAAATTCAATGTAGAATTTTTTCGTGTCGAACTGGTAGCCTTTTTTTTAGGGTTATTTTGTTTCGCAGTGGGCATGGAAATCCTCGAGAATGATTTAGGGTGGTAATTTTGCTTTACCATGGTATAGGTGGCGCGATGGTTTTGCAACCACGAAGCCTACTATATAGCATAAGGCTTTTCTGTATAATAAATCTTGATTTCGCACCTAATTTGCATGGCAAAACTAATCACCTACTACCACTGAATAGACGGAATTATAGTTTCAAAAGATTCATAATAATATGGTAATTTTTAAGGCTAGATATAATTTTAATGGAGAAGATGATCCTCACGCCAAAATCACACAATTCCAATCCACCGACTCTCCCTTCAATTTCACCCGTTGAAAATTCATCCGTTGAGTCCCCTTCCCTACAAACAGAGAATGAACCCAAATCCCCTTCCTATACTCCGGATTTTAAAGTAATGCTCCAAATTGTGTTTTTTAATGGGAGCGGCATGTTCTATATGGAATTTATGGTTACCTATATTGCCATCACTATGTTATCCGCTTCAGGCGTTGAGTTGGGGATGTTTGTCTCCTTTCAAGTTTTTGGTTATCTTATTTCTACGCTCACGGCCGGAATCTTGACCGATAGAATTGCTAAGACTAAACTTATTTTATTTGGCTCGTTTGGACGGGGAATTGGCTATATTTTCTTCTACATCGCAATCTTGACACAGTCCCTTTCTTTGATAGGGGTTTCTACTTTTACTGTGGGCTTCGCAGCTGGTTTTTTCTGGGTTCCTTTCAATGCCATGATTGCCGAAAAATCTTCTCCTGATGTTCGATCTCATGCTTATGGTCGCCGTGGTTCAGCTCTTGGTTTTGGGGTTATTTCTGGTTCATTGGTAGGATTTTGGCTATTCTTTGAAACGGTTAATACATCCATCTCACCCATGATCATTTATTCGCCCCTCATTCTGTATGCTGCAGCCAATGTCTTCGCGGGATTCCAATTTCTCCTTCGGGTAGACGAAAATGTCCGCCTTACATCCGTCCCTAAAGATGCGAATTCCGATTCCATTTCTGATCCCGATTCCAATTCCAAATCTGATTCTGATTCTGATTCAGAAGTTTGGTCCCGTTCTTTGAAAATCGGATTTTTATACATAATGATTGTTCTTGTACTCGCTTCCATAAATAGCAGCATCGGCCGTCCGTTTGTCCAACCTTTTTTTCTGGAAAATCTCAGTTCGGATCCCAATGTGGTTCTAATGGTGTATCTCCCCGCAGGCATCATTCAAATGCTTATTGCTCCCCGCATTGGTCGCTTGGCTGATAAGTTACCTCCGAAATTAAGTGTAACCATAGCCGGTGTTTCGGGCGCCTTGCTCACCTATTTTTGGATTAATTCGACCCAAGTATGGGTTGTTGCTATTCTCTGGACTCTGGATAACGTAATTATTTCGTTGGGCTTTTTAACGATACAGAATTTGCTTTCACGCATGAGTACGCAATATCGGGGGAGAGTATTCGGATCTCAGGAAACTATCGTTAATCTAGGGGGATTATTGGGACCTATCCTTGGTGGATTGGCTTGGGATAATGTCAGCAGCCGAAGTCCTTTCTATATTTCGATAGTGGTTGAAATCTTGTTAATCCCCTTTTATTGGACGGCTTTACGATGGTTGCTCCCCCACTTGATCGAAAAAACCTCAGCCGAACAATCTGCAATTCTTCCCTCTCCCCCCTCTCAATCCACTCTCAAGACACCAGAGGAAATCTAATCCTTGGTGGAAAAATTTTTTATTGATCCTCAATTGTCTGAGATAAGGATCCAAATTTTGGGTCTTCATCTTGAGAAAAATCAAATTTCTATATTTTGGTCCCGTTGTCTAGCCTGGATAGGGCGCTGGTTTGCGAAAATCTTCCAAATTTTTTGGAGGTCCGCGAGATCAGTTTCCGGGGGTTCAAATCCCTCCGGGACTATTATTTCTCTTTTCTTATTGATTGATTTCAACAAAGCGCCTTTTTTAAAATATTTTAATTCGTTTGGAAGACTTTATGGTTGTGCGTTTTTAAATATCCGTTATGCTCTTCCCCATGAATAATACATCGGTGAAAAATAAAATGAACACAATCAAATTCAAGATTATTACTACGAATTTTATCTCAATAAATCCCCTTGCTTCATTATCGTATGGCATAACTTCTCAATATGTCTTATCTCAGTTTTTCTTCCAAAGAAGCTTTCAATTTTAATTAATTTTCCCTCTTTTAGTTCCTTGGAAGACAACATCAACTCGAGTTCGCTTTGAGCTCTGGTTAAATGCTTCAAAAGCGTTAGAATTGTCAATATTTTCCTGTAGGATTTCAAATCCTTTTCCAAATTTTTAACTGCATCGAGTAAGTACCCTACTAAAGCAGGGGGCTTTTTATACAACACATCGGGTAGAATTTTACTATGAATTAAGAAAAAGTTTGAGAGAATAAGGTTGAAATGATCTACAAATGGATCTCTGTCATCAATAGATTCTGAAAGCTTCATGAGAGATACGATCGATAGCAAAGATTGCCCCAGCTTATAAAAATTGTCGAGATCTAAACAATGGAAATATCCTAGCTCCAGATCATTTTCATTGATGTTATCATAGCTGGTGTCTCCAAAAAGGCCATGTTCTTTAAATCCTGACACATAAGTGAACGATTCCAGTAATTTTTTGCTAAATTTGTTGATTGATTTCAAAGAGCTTATTATTTTGGAGTAATCCCTTACATTTTTCATTATTGGTGATGAATCTTTTAATTTTAGAGCTTGTGAAATTATTTCCTTGAGGAGATCGATTACTGTATCTATATCTCTCACTTCCTTTTTCTCTCCTTCTAACAGAGATATGATCTTTTGAGCAGAAGGGGATAATTTAGTATATAATTCAGAATAAAAGGATGAATAGTCTGAAAGTTGAACCGGAAAGGAGTATTTTTTATCCTTATAATGGGCTAGCTCACCGATTAATTGATCTAAGTCGATTACCGAGACTACTTTTTTGGCCATACTGATTATTTTATTCGTTTAGCCTAATTTAAGTATTTGTTCTCCTTAAAAAAGAAAAAAAAAATGAGATAACAAGTTGCAATTTTGCATTTTTGTAAATTAGGTTCGTTTAATGCGTTAAATTATCAGTTAAACGGATTTAGGTAATTAAAAATAAAATAAAAAATTTTTGCATCAATTATGAGAGTAAAAGAAGTTTAAATATCCGTTTTTACCTTTTAGTACCCATGAAGATTATTTTCCATCCCGATTTTCTTCCACGGATAGATGGCACCCCTGCTGGGGATACGGGAAGACTTGACCCGTCTCTCCAGATATTAAAACAGAAATATGAAAAGGAATTCATCACTCCGGATTTAGCGTCGATCGAAGCCATTTTGCGGGCCCATTCCCAAGGACATTTGGATTCAATTCAATATGAAAGTGGCAGAGGTCAATCTTCATTATTCCGGCTTGCACGATTAGCTGCTGGGGGCGCGATACAAAGTGCCGACCTTGCCATGGAGGGAGAAGCCAGTTTTGGGCTGATTCGTCCCCCTGGCCATCATGCTTCAAGAAATTCCTGTTGGGGATTTTGCTATTTTAATAATATGTCGATTGCTCTGCTTCATATTCGGGCGAAATACAAGAAAAATAGGGCTTTCATTTTAGATTTTGATCTCCATACAGGTGATGGAAATCTGAATATTTTGCGAGATTATGGAAAA
This sequence comes from Promethearchaeota archaeon, assembly GCA_018238965.1. Taxonomy (GTDB): domain Archaea; phylum Asgardarchaeota; class Lokiarchaeia; order Sigyniarchaeales; family Promethearchaeaceae; genus Harpocratesius. The sequence continues at coordinate 13,887 of JABCSI010000017.1, read as the reverse complement.
AAGGGACACAAAGATTATGAAATCCTTAATCCCGATGCACAAAATGAAGAAGATTATCTGGAAATCGTTGAACAGGCTCTGAATCAAGCACAACCATGTGATATTATTGCAGCTTCGGCGGGTTTTGATCAAGGCAAGGAGGATTGGGGGCATTTGCTCTCGCCGGAATCCTATCGGAAAATCGGACAACTTATGAAAGAATTTGCCAATGATCGATGTAAAGGAAGGAGATTTGCCATTTTGGAAGGAGGGTATAATTTTCATGCCATGGCAACCAATATAGAGGCGTTTTTGGAAGGTTTTTTCTAGAACAATTTTAGGTATCAATTCACTTAGGTAAAATATAATCCTATGACCCAATCGGTGTGATATTTTCAAAAATGTCTTAGCCCCTTGGGGAAAAGTGCCCTCTGATTGAACAATTGGTTCTTTTTCCGTTCCCAAATCTGTATCCCCGTGAGCGAATTCTTGTGAAAATGTCGTAAAATTGAACGATTGTGAACCAAATTCCTAAAATTAAAACCTCGCTTTTGGGCAAATGGGAAATTTTTAATTTTTTCCTTCTTTTTCTCACATAGAAACCCCGAAACGAATCACTTGTTTTGTAACGGGGAAAAGAGTTCGAGTAAAACCAATTGAGATTGATAATATGACCGAAAAAATGGTTTTTATGTTTGACGAGGTCGATCCGAGCAAGTTTGGGTCTACCACGGAATTGAAGGAATTTTTCGGTGGGAAAGGCGCCGGTTTAGCCAATATGACCGTGCTTGGATTACCCATCCCATACGGATTTAATATTCCTTGTAAATTCAGTTTGTATTTTGCGGACCAAAAACAATGGCCCGAAGGCTTGAAGGACCAAGTCATCGAAAGTATTAAGAAGCTGGAATCTAAAAGCGGTTACCTCTTTGGAGATACCCAAAAACCCCTATTATTAGCCGTTAGATCAGGAGCTCCTGTGAGTATGCCTGGAATGATGGACACAGTATTAAATTTAGGGATGAGCTTGGAAATTGCCGAAGAAATGGCGAAATCCAATGATCGTTTCGCCTGGGATTCGTGGCGTCGCTTTATTATGTCCTATTCTGATATCGTACGGGATACTGGTCGAGAACCCTATGACGAAATCATGGAAGAATTTAAAGAAAAATTGGGGAAAAAACTCGATATTGAATTGATCGCTTCCGAAATGCGTGAATTGGGCAATTTGTATATTGCGGAGTACGAAAAACTACTCGATGAGAAGTTTCCCATGGATCCTTGGGAACAACTCTTTGGCTCTATTAATGCTGTGTTTCAATCTTGGGATAGTGAACGGGCTGTTGCCTATCGGAAAATGAATAAAATCCCGAACTTCGGAACCGCAGTAAACATCATGAGGATGGTCTTCGGGAATCAAAATGATAACTCGGGCACGGGAGTCTTGTTTACTCGATCGCCCATGGATGGGGAAAAGAAAGTTATGGGTGAATACCTGATTAATGCCCAAGGTGAAGATGTTGTGGCCGGCGTGCGCACACCCATTAGTTTAGACGATTTAGAGCAAGAACAACCAGAGGTTGTCAAGCAAATCTTTGGTTTGGCCCATAAATTAGAGAATCACTACAAAGATATGCAAGATTGTGAATTTACAGTCGAAGATGGGAAACTCTTCTTTTTACAAACCCGAACAGGCAAACGCACCGCTTCTGCAGCCATTAAAATTTCCATTGATATGTTGGATGAAGGGTATATTGATGAAAAAACTGCCGTTCTCCGGGTATTGCCTTCGAAAGTTGAAGAATTATTGCACAAACGAATATCTCCCAATGAACGGAAAGCGCCATTGGTGAGGGGATTCAATGCGTCTCCTGGTGCTGTTTCTGGAAAGGCTATCTTTGATGTAAAACGCGCTATTGAAGCCAAAAAAGCCGGTGAAAAACTGATCCTTGTTCGAAAAGAAACCAAACCCGAAGATTTTCCAGGAATGATTGCTTCCGTTGGAATCTTGACCTCACGTGGAGGAAAGACCTGCCATGCGGCAGTTGTTGCCCGGGGTATCGGATTACCTGCAGTTGTGGGTGCTGGAGACTTGGAAATTGATGAAGAAGCCGGAATCGCTAAAGTAAGCGGTCAAGTTTCCTTCAAAGAAGGTGATATTATCTCCATTGACGGTCTTAATGGAAATGTCTATGTGGGCGCGGTGGAAGTTGTCGATCCCGAACTTACTGGTGAATTCCAACGCTATTTGGATATCTGCGATAAATACCGAAAGATGGGTGTCCGCACTAATGCTGATACTCCCCAAATGGCCTCCGATGCGTTGAAGAACGGCGCAGAAGGAATCGGTTTATGTCGTACCGAACGGATGTTCAACGGAGAAGATCGATTACCCAAGGTTGTTAAAATGATTGTTGCCGATGATCTGGAAGGCCGCTTAAAGGCGTTGAAGGATCTAGAACCACTCCAGATCAAGGACTTCTACGAAATCTTCCAGGTTATGGATGGCAAACCGGTTACCATTCGGCTATTGGATCCCCCACTCCACGAATTTTTGCCCGATTACAAGAGTATGCTTGTTGAATTCACCGAATTGCGCGTTAAGGGTGATAAAGGCGAACGATTTAGTGAACTGGAATTCATGATTCGTAAATATGAGGAACTGAAGGAGGAAAATGCTATGTTGGGTCATCGGGGCGTTAGGCTCGGAAATACCAATCCTGAGATTTACGAAATGCAGGTGCGTTCCTTGATGGCTGCCCTGATTCAAGCCCAAAATGACGGTACGGATGTGCATCTGGAAATAATGCTGCCCCTCATTTCCCATGTGAACGAATACAAGCGCTTGATGACGATTTTGGAGCCTTTAGCCACTAAAATTTTAGCTGATGCTTCCTTTACTCCGAAAAATGCAATCAAATGGGGCACCATGATTGAAATCCCAAGAGCTGCATTAACTGCAGAAGAAATCGCCAGAGAAGCCGAATTCTTTTCTTTCGGAACCAACGATTTGACCCAAATGACTTATGGATTCAGCCGAGATGACGTTGAGAGTAAATTCTTGATGAAATACATCGACGAAATTAACCCCCCGATCATGAAGGAGAATCCCTTTGAAACAGTGGACGTTGATGGTGTGGGTAAACTGATTCGAATTTGTGTCGAAGATGGACGAAAGGGTCATGCAGATGCTTTCAACGGCAAGCGCCTTAAAGTTGGTATATGTGGAGAAGTTGGAGGAGATCCAGACACAATTATGTTCCTACAAACGGTAGATCTGGATTACGTTTCTTGTTCTCCATTCCGTGTGCCAGTTGCTCGAGTGGCTGCTGCCCATGCGGCTATCAGAGAAGAAATGAAATAAATTCCCTCTTCAATAAACGGATCCCTGTGGATTCAATTTTTTTTCACAAATTTTACTTTTTTACTGATTATTTATTTTTCTTTCCTTGATTTCTTCTCCTTGCCTTCTACATTTCAATATCCTATGGATTTTTCGTAAAATTTTTCAGAATTCTCATCTTTTTCTCTTTATGCAAGATGCAGAAACGCAAGATCCTTCCCAGTTAAGTGTGGAAGAAAAATTAGACTTGATCAAATCAGTGGGTAAGGGAGGCGAAGTCGTCGAGGACGAAGGTCAAATTCGTTGGCTCCTTGAAAATCGTGCTCCCTATGAAATTATAGCCTATGACGGGTTCGAACCTTCTGGTCGAATTCATATCGCCCAAGGGTTACTACGTGCTATTAACATTAACAAATTTACTTCGGCTGGCGTGAAATTTGTCCTATTTGTGGCTGATTGGCACGCTGCTGCTAACCAAAAATTTGGAGGCGATTTGAAAATCATAAAGAAAGTCGGGGATTATTTCATTGAAGTCTGGAAAGCCTGCGGCATCGATCTTACCCACGTTGAATTCATTTACGCCAGTGATCTTGTAAAGGATCCTAATTATTGGGAGTTAGTTTTGAAAATTTCCATGAAATCTAGTTTAAACCGGGTTCTTCGCTGCACCCAAATCATGGGAAGAAATGAAACCGACGCTCTTCAATCTTCCCAAATACTCTATCCCTTAATGCAGTGTGCCGATATCTTCATTCTAAAATCAGATATTTGTCAATTGGGATTGGATCAGCGCAAAGTCAATATGCTTGCCAGGGAAGTTGCTCGATCTGTAGGATATCACAAACCTGCTGCAGTGCACCACCATATGTTGATGGGTCTGGGAAAACCTCCAGAAACCGAGATGAATGAAATTGATAAGAAGGTTGCCCGTAAAATGAGTAAATCTGACCCGAATAGTGCCATTTTTATGTTAGATACCCGAAAACAGATTCAAAAGAAGATTGGGAAGGCATGGTGCCCGCCTAATCAAATTAAGGAAAATCCTATTCTGGAATATTGTGAATATATAATATTTGAACGAATCGAGACCTTTGAAGTACAACGCCCAGAGGAATACGGCGGAAATGTGTCCTATCATTCCTACAAGGAATTGGAAGCCGCATATGAAAATGGATCTCTTTCACCTGTTGACTTGAAGAATACGGTGGTCAAATATCTGGATCAATTACTCAAACCCGTTCGTGATCACTTCGAAAAGAATCCCGAAGCGAAGAAATTGTCTGATTTTGTCCAAAAAGCCATGCTTAAGAAAAAGAAGAAGAAATGATTTATCTTTCTTTATGTGCCTAATTTAACTCCTCATCCAAGTACCATCTTTTTTTGTTCCCATTTTTAATCTTCAGTAGATTTCCATCGATAATCATATTGAATTAAATAAAATGTAGAAATAAAAGAGAAATAATAAAAAAATATTAATTTAGATTAAACTTGGATACAAAGTGTTTTCGATCATTTGGGCAATTCCAAAATTCTCTTCTTCTTCTGCGATAAATCCGTGTAGACGACCTTCGTAATCAATCATTAACACATCTTGACTGACATTATACATGCTGAACACGGTATGGGCTCGTTTTACAATAGTTTTAGACATATATTTTTCACCATAATACTTATTTATTTGATTAAATAATTGTTTGATCACAAATATTTAAAGATTTTACAACCAATCCGAAGCGTAAATGTGGGAAGCCAATATTTAGGGGGGATTTAAATCAATATTCATAATTCGTTTTTGATCAATTTTCAAAATATTAGAAAAATTGCTTTTTATGGGACCAAGGTAAATACCAATCTATGGTGGAAACAAACTCCACACCCCACTTTCTCCAAAAATTTGTCAATCCTCGAACGGTAGCAATAGTAGGGGCCAATGAATCCATTCCAAATAATATGGGTGCATTTCAATTACTTACATTGCTTGATAATGGGTATAAAGGGAAAATATATCCTATCCATCCTAAACTCGATACGGTTTTTGGAATCAAAGCCTATAAAACGGCCTTAGATGTGCCCGATGTAATTGATCTTGCCGAAATCATTCTTCCAAAAAAATATGTCCCACAGGTTTTAGAAGAACTCGGCCAAAATGGTTGTAAAAATGTGATTCTGGTGACCGCAGGGTTCCGGGAACAGGGTAACTTGGCAGGACGCGATGAAATCCTCCAAATTCTGAAGAAATACGGTATGCGCTTGATTGGACCTAATTGTATCGGTATTTTAAACACCCATACCCAGTATTCTGATGATAAAACCTCAACTTGCATTATGAATACCACTGTACAGTCATATAACGAATTACCTGGGAACGTTTCCATCATTAGCCAGAGCGGAACCTTCGTGTCTCATATTTTCATGCTGCTGGAAGAGCGGGATTTGCAACTTTCGAAAACTTTCTCAGTGGGAAATGAGGCGAATATTGATTTATGCGATTGTTTAGCCTATTTGGGTGAAGATCCAGAAACTGATGTCATTTTAATGTATATTGAGGAGATAAAGCGGGGGACAGAATTTCTCCGCTTGGTGAAGGAAATCCTACCTCGAAAACCGATCATTTGTTTATATGTTGGCGGGTCGGAAGGAGGTGCGAAAGCTGCATCTTCCCATACGGGATCCATGGCGGGAAATGATGAAATTTTTAACGGAATGGTTGCCCAATCAGGTTTAATTCGAGTATTGACATTAGAAAACTTACTTGATGCGGCTATGGTGTTTTCTAAATTTTTACCGAATAACATAATACCAAAAGGAAATCGCGTTGCGGTGGTGACAAATAGCGGCGGTCCGGGGGCGACCATGGCTGATCAAACAACCCGACTCGGTCTCCAGCTCCCTGCCTTCTCCGATAAATTAAAAAACAAAATTGGCCGTTTTCTTCCCGCCACAGGGCAGATTTCAAATCCCCTCGATTACACTTTTGCCCTCAATCCTGTTTTCTTCTATGAATCAGTTCCAAAACTTATTGCAAAGTCGGGAGAAATTGATTCAATGCTAGTCTACGGGGCATTGGGGGCTGCATTTTTCCGATATGAGGGGGAAGGGAAAGAAATTCTTAATTTGGAAATAAATCGCAAAAAAATGGAAGATTGGTTAGCCCTAAGTAGAGGAAGTATAGGATCTGCGCATAAATTGATGTTGAAATATTCTTTTCCAATTATAAATGTAAACTTCATGGGCACAAAGGAACCCATGTTCACGTTCTTGAATAAATCCGGCTTTCCAACCTTCCGTATGCCCCATCAAGCAGTGAATGCATTAAAAACATATACAGACTATTGTACCCGTTTTTACAAAAAACCTAGTGTACCGGTTGAGGTAACCCAGGAATAAGTCTATTGTCTTTAGTTTACTTAGTTCAGGAATTTCGGTAATGTATATAACTGGAGAATTAGAATATAAATTTACAAAAAAAAAAGATCTGATATCAGCTTAAATCTGAAGCTTCGAAAAGGTCTTCATAGGCAGCCCGTTCCTCTTCAGAAATCGACGGACCTTTCTTTGTTTCTTCAATTATTGCCGTTTTAAGAATTTGCTTTTTATTCTTCTCTTTAATAGAAGCTGTTTTGCGTTCAACTTTTTTATATTGATTTAGCCCTTTATCCATAGGATAATCTTTATCGCAAATGCGACAATATAGGGTGTTTGTACGTCGTTTTGGGAGCAATATATTTCCACAATCTTGACAGAATCCGAAACCTTGTTTGCCCGGTTTCTTTTTTGATTTTGTTGAGCTCACGGTGTTCACTGTTTTGTTGGAATTTGAATATTTGTTTGAAGTGTTTTGGTTAAAATTATATGTAGCTGTTAGTTAGAGTGGATTTTTCTATGAAGAATTAAAGGGGTATAAGTTTTATAAAGGTTTACTTTCATTATCATACGTTTTTCATGATTAATTCATTGAAAAAAATGAACCAACATCATCACCTGAATTCCATGTAAATTGGAAATAATCGAACAAATGGGATTTAATTTGCTTATTGAAGTGTCTTTTTGCTTGTATTAACTGCAAGGAACATATTTGGTCAGAAGATCCAAAGCAAAAATTGTAAATTAAGAGTATTCAAATCTCAAACGAAGTTTGCATTTCACCTTGATATGTTAAACCATCCTCCGTTATTGGAAGAAACATCCCCATCCTTATGTGAATTTGAAAAACCATAAGAGAAAATATTTAAGGTATTTTTTCAAAATATACATATCGAGTGTTATTTTTAGGAATAATGTTCGATGAAAGAAACAATAATCTATATTAGTCTGGCAACGTTGGTGCAAAAAACTTGGAAGAAGAAGCGCAATTGAATTATCTCTTGAGAGAACTGATGCAGAAGATAGATGGATTAGATAGCACAGCCTTAGTATCGCGAGAAGGGTTGATTGTTTCAGCTGTCTTAGAAGAAGGTATCAGTGATATGCATATAGCGGCAATGTCTGCCATTATTTTATCCACATGCGAACGAGTACTAATGGAATTGAAGAAAGGCACCTTAGATATTTGTATCATCCAAGGTAGTGAAGGTAAATTCCTAGTCATGCAATGTGGTGAAGATTATATAATAGTTGGAGTCTTGGATGCTAATGCACGCATGGATTTGGCTTTTGTGAATATGCGAGGGACAACCAATCGAATAATTGATATTTTGGAAGATTAATTTTTTTTCGCACAAAATTTCTGTTTTATTAACCTCCAATTAAATTTCCTGATTTTTCGGACTTTAAATATCTAATTAAAACTAGAATTGGAAATAATTTATAAACTAGTAATTTGCCACTAGGCTTCTTTTTATATGAAAACACAATAAAATTACTATACTAGCAAAAGGATTCACCTTTGGCTCAGATATCTGGATAATTTTGTAAGTATTTGAGTCGAATAGATTTCCTTTCTCAAAGAACCATTTCAAAAAAATGATGTAAAATGCCAACAAAAAAGAAAAAAACCTCGAAGGCTAAATCTACTGCAAAGAAAGCTCCTGAGAAAAAAGTTGAAGATATTGACGAAGATGAATTATTGGAAGACCTATTACAAGAAGATGAAGAAAAAAGTACTTCATCATCGAAAAAGACAATAAAATCCGCTGATAGCTCTCTTGAAGACGGGGAAGAAGGAGAAAAGGGCGATTCTATCGAACTTAATGGCCTAACCTCGATCAATTATAATATCAAGGATTTACCTGGAGTTGGGGCAACCATTGCAAAAAAATTAGCGGATGCTGGTTACAACACTGTAAATGCAATTGCGCTCACTCCTGCTAGAATGTTGGTTCAAGAAGGAGGAATAGGAGATAAAACCGCTCAAAAAATCATTGCTGCTGCACGTGAAGCATTGAATATTGGATTTAAAACAGCTGATATTGTCTGGGAACGACGTAAATCTCTTGCTCGCATCTCAACTAATAGTAATGCATTGGATGATCTTTTGGGAGGTGGTGGGATTGAAACTGGAGGTCTTACCGAGTTTTACGGGGAATACCGTACGGGAAAAACCCAAATAATGCATCAACTTTGTGTAAACGTCCAATTATCTAAAAGTGAAGGTGGAATTCAAGGGAAAGCCTTATATGTCGATACTGAAGGAACTTTTCGGCCTGAACGACTGATCCAAATGGCTGAAGCAAAGGGCCTTGATTATAATGAAGTACTCAAGAATGTCATTTATGCCCGAGCGTATTCTAGTGATCATCAAGTTATGCTAATCAAGGATAGTATGAAGATTATCGCAGAGCAAAATATTAAGTTAATCATCATGGATTCTTTGATATCCCATTTTCGGGCCGAATACATTGGCCGGGGAACCTTGGCTAGTCGTCAACAGCTCCTAAATTTACATCTTCATGATCTCTTACGACTTGCAGAAATGTACCCCGACGTAGCAGTAGTAGTCTCTAATCAAGTACAGAGCAAACCTGATGTTTTCTTCGGGGATCCAACCAAATCCACAGGTGGAAATGTCGTTGCCCATGGTGCCACAGTTCGCATATACCTACGTAAAGGTAAAGGTGACCAACGAGTGGCAAAAATGATTGATGCTCCCAACTTACCTGAAGGGGAAGCTGTCTTTAGATTGGCCGAAGAAGGCATTTTGGATGTTGAATAATCTTTTTCATTAACTTTTTTCATTTGATTTTCTATATTCTTCTTAATTTATGGCTGTGTATCACTGGTGTATATTACGGTAGAAATTGGAGTATGTTTAGGGTTGGAAGTATAGAAGCGAAGAGAAAAATAGAAAAAATTGAAAATTTTTTATGGCTTTTAATAGTTTAATCCAGATTTCCATCGTGGTTGAACTTTGAGTTGCCATGCCCGTTCTGCATATTCTTCAACCATTCGATGTGTATTAAAGAATGATGCTAATCTAATTGCATGCTTCATCCGCTCTGCCCACCCATCACGGTTATTGTAATAAAGAGGGATAATTTCACGTTCTAATTTTGTGTACAAATCGTTCGCATCATAGGAATCAGGATATTCTGTGGCTTTCGGATCTTGGGGGCCGGGTCCAATCGCCCAACCCGCCATCGGATCTTTTTGATAACCTTCAATCCACCAACCGTCCAATACACTGAAATTTAATACTCCGTTCAAAGTGGCTTTCATTCCACTGGTGCCTGATGCTTCCATATAACGTCTCGGATTATTTAACCATACATCTACACCAGAAACGAGAAGATGTGCAAGATCCATATCATATGCTCCCAGAAAGACTAATCCAATTCCATAGGAATCATATAAATAATCCGACATATCACTGATTTGTTTTATAAAATTCTTGCCTTGCTCATCGCGGGGATGAGATTTACCTGCAAAAATAAATTGAACCCGCTTTTTACAAATTTTTCCCATTCTTTCCACATCATCAAATATCAAACTGGGGCGTTTATATTCAGTAATACGTCTTGCAAATCCAATCGTTAATTTTTTTTCATCCATTAAGACCCAACTATGGGATTTCTCATAATCCATGAGTTCCAATTTGGCTTTCATATGTTTATTCCATAATTCGTAATTCCCGATGTCCCATACATCTTGCAGTAGATTGTAATCCATGGTCCAATTGGGGATTTTTTCATCAAACAATTTACGAAGATGGGGATTTATCCAAAATCCGTTATGGATTCCATTGGTGATACCATCAATTTCATATCCGGGGAACATTTTTCGGGAAACAATTGCATGCTTTTGAGCCACCCCATTACAATAACGGGATCCATTTAAAGCCAGCAAAGACATGTTAAGTTCATTTTTTCCCCCTAATTCTTGGTAATTGTCAGGAAGGCGATCTCGGAATATATCTTTAATCAAATCATAATTGAATCTATCATGTCCAGCGGATACGGGGGTATGTGTTGTAAAAATACATCGTTTTCTAACCTCTTCAATATCTCCCTTAAATTTCTCAAGTTGTTCAAACACACCAAAAGCAGCATGTCCTTCATTCATATGATATGTTTGAATATTTTTGTATCCAAGCATTTCGAGCATTTTCATCCCACCTTGACCCAAAATCATTTCTTGGACAACCCGTTGAAAGGGTGTTGCATCGTAGAGAATATGGGTGAAATTTTTCTGCCAATGTTCATTTCCTTCGATATTGGAGTCCAGTAGAATCACAGGGATTTCAAAGCCTGTTTCACCTTTTATATTATACAACCAGCCACCAATCTTGAATTTTTTATCTTGAATATTCAATTCCACAATGTTCGGGAGTCTTTCAAATTCTGAACTGAATTCCCATTGGATTTCGCGCTCAATTTGGCGTCCCTGAATTACTTCTTGGAAGAAATAACCTTTATCATAACATAAGGTAATAGCAACTGCGGGGATTTCCAAATCTGCTGCAGATCGCAGAGTATCTCCAGCCAAGACGCCCAAACCTCCGCTATATGTCGGGATATCACTTTCTAGGGCAATTTCCATGGAGAAATAGGCAATAATTCGGTCTGATTTCTGTAATTCGAACATATTATCTAGAAATAGGATTAGGATTCTTTAAAGACCTCTCCTTCTCGCAATTTATTATTCATTCTAAATTCAGATTCCGAAACCAATCATTCCATTGAGAACCGGAAATCTGTGAAAAATGCTTTTGAAGAATAGAGATCAGCTCTTCTGATGTGAAATGTGAGTGATTCCATTTATTAAATCCCAAACCTGTTGGATGTGGTTGATGGCGACTTTCATAATAGTATTTAAGAAAGTAAAATAGTTGACGCTTTAGTTCACCCATGGTGATCCATCGACCTTTGTTTCCTTTGTTATATTTTTGCGCTATTTCGAAGAAGTGGGATAAACCTACGAAAAACGGAGATATAATTTCATCAGATTCAGCAATCCTTTTTTCAGTCTGTGCTTGGCTACAAGTCGTAAAAATGTGGGGATTTCCGAGTGCTCCCCTTCCGATCATTATCCCTTGTACCGGAGCTTCTGCAAGAATTTCTTGTATGTCAGATTCTGACCGGATTCCGCCATTTGCAATAATGGGGATTGTTTGGTCCACACTTTCGATCGCTTTGAGAAAAGAAGTATTATCATGAATAATATTTTCCAGATTTACTCCACCCATTTTGACAGGAGCTCTATTTACAGTAATCCACGAAATATTATCACTAAATTGCTTGAAAATGGCTTTTAAGAGAGGTTTTGGAGAATCTTGGATCGTGTATCCTTTTCTAATTTTAATCGAAATTGGTAAATCCGTAAATTTGAGCGAGGTTTCAATCACTTTCAGAATGAGATCATGATGTATAGGGTTCAACAATTCCCCACCACGCTTTTGGGGAAGGACTTTGTAGCCTGGGCAGCAGAAATTGAGATCGATAAATTGAATTCCCAAGGATTTTGCATTATGGGTTATAAATTCCAAAGCAGGTTTGAGAGGATCACCAGGACGGGCAATAATTTGAATTCCGTCAAAAACCCGCGATTGATTTGGAGTTTGCATAGTACGGATCCGGGGAATTTTTTGCCAAAATTGCCATTTCTTTGCCTTTAGTAAATGCTGGGGTAATATTTTTGGGCGGAATAAAACCTGGGCTCCAAAATTTCCCATAAGTTCCCGGATAATCGGATTTGCAGTAATGGGTTCCAAGGGGGCAAAAAACAACACAGGGGGCTTATCCTTCTGTCTTGGTGAATGCGGGTGAAATAGCCGAGAAGGGAAATCTGCGTGGGAAAAGGAAGCCATCATGTAGAAGAATTTGTAACTCCCAAAAAAATTACGGGTTTTTCAATCGGGGGCAAAATTATTTAAGTTTTTCACGCACAAAATATTCATAATTGTTATAATTTCATATTATGGAGTAATTGTAACTGTATGCCGCCCAGTAGACAAATTCGGATAACATCATCTGCCCAAAGAATAATGATGGAATTTGCCCAGTCTTCCCCCGTTCGGGAAGTAATTGGGGTCATATTTGGCTACGTCAATGACCAACAAGAAGTGTGCATTACCAAAGCACATCCATTCCGAATTGGGCAAAAACATGAAGTCCAATTTATCGATGAGGATTACGAGCGTGTATATCCTCTGATCAAATCCCATGAGGCAGAAGGCTTAATGTGGGTTGGGTGGTTCCATAGTCATCCGTTTAAAGGAGGAGATCATATATACATGTCGAAAACCGATATCAAATACCACTCAAATGCCCAAAGCGGGAATCCTAATTGGACGGCAATTGTGATCAATCCATACCAGAGCCAAGATCCTAATACATTTCATGGTATGAGGGCATTTCGTACTATTTCTTCTTCGAATAAACTTTTTTCCGGCACCAAAGTCGAAACATTACTTATCGAACATTTATGACACACATCCTTATAGGTTGATGGTGCTTAAAATTACAAGTTGGGAGCAGCTTAATGAACGCACAAATGGAAGATAAATTTCTGAATACGCTGTGGGAAGTTTTGTCTAAAGAAGCAATGATAATAAAGGGACAAAAAATTCGCCTTAAGGAAATCCTGTTCCTGAATTGGAAGGAGTTTGATTTTGGGATTTCCCCTATCGATGATTTTGTAATTGAAAAAGTGCCCTTTTATTCCAATATTGAATATCGAATACAGATCTTGGGTCAATTAAATACAATTTTCCTCCAAACCAAAGATGCAATTGTACGTATAGTTGAAATTATGACATTTTATCCCGTTTCAGAGAAATGTGCGAACACTTTTTCTGGGGAAAGTATAATAAATGTTCGCTATACTATAGCAGAAAGACTTATAGGGAGCTTATTGCCCATTATCAAGTGGTGTCCTTTTCAATTGGACATAGATCTTCTTATTTTTGGCACAATGAAGCCCATCCTTAAGTTGGCGGGATTAACCACAAGCGAAATTCATGAAAAGCTCCTATCCTATGGAAAAAGCTATTCACTCGATGAAGTTTCAGCTTTTCTCTCTTCATATCAAGACCAGGATCCAAATTCATATCTCAAAGGTGCGAAAACCGATGATGGTGAGATTAATTGGACACTTCAGCGAGCTTGGACATTATCTGAAAAATGTCAGAG
>JABCSI010000016.1 GCA_018238965.1 Promethearchaeota archaeon | reverse complement strand
ATAATTTTAAGCTAAACTTGTTGATTACTAACCCATAATTTTAAGCTAAACTTAGTGATTACCAATCCACATTTTTAAATATTATATATAAAAATAACTTCCTAAGGCCAAAACCACTTTTTTATTTACTTTTACAATGATCTATTTATTCAAAAGATTAATTTAGTACATCAATCAAATGATAAATAGAGAAATAGCACATCAGTTATCAAAAAATGTGTTCCGTAAGAAGTGAGAATTATGCCCAAACGATTAGATGCCACACTGGTTGCCGATATTACCAAATTTCACGAATTGGAATTCCACATTATGCATGGGCGGACAGAATCTGCCAATTTATTTGACTTAGAACTCGATTTGAGTAAGACTCTGCCCTATCTCGAGAAGGTTAATAAAGGGCTGGATAATAAAAAAGTATCCCTATTCCATATTATTTTATGCACGGCGGTGCGGACGATTGCCCTACGACCGAAACTAAATCGATTCGTCTCTAATCGTAGGCTATGGCAACGTAATACCATTACTCTCGCATTTGTGGTGAAGAAAGCGCTGGATGAAAATGCTGGGTCGACAAATGCCATGATCAATTTTGACCCCAAGGAAACCCTTGAAACCATTTCAAAGAAGATAGACAAACATCTGTATGCGGCCCGGAGCACCGATTCCAATGAAAATGACAAACAAATCGAGACAATTACCAAAATGCCCCGGTGGTTTATTCGATTCTTGTTCTGGCTAATTCGGTGGTTGGATGAACGGAATCTTTTTCCGAAACTGGTTTATTCTCAAGTAAAGGATATGCCAATGTATTCCAGCGCCTTCCTCGCCAATCTCGGAAGTATCGGGTTACCGACGGTCTATCACCATTTGTTTGAAATGGGAACTATTGGATTTTTCCTGGCGATTGGGAAAATTGAAAAACGACTCTTTGTGGACCAGGAAACAGGGGAAACTTCGGTGCGACCCATGATGACCATTCGAATTTCTTTAGATGATCGTATTGCCGAAGGAGTTTATCTGAGAAAAGCGGTGGAATATCTCCATTTATACATCGAGAACCCAGAATTGCTTGAACAACCTCCGGAAATGACCCAAGAGGACCTGGATATTTTACACTTGAAAAAACTCGATGATTAGCGAATAAAAGCAAAGAATGATTTAGAGCGTAGAAAAATTAAGATCATAGAAGAATTAAGAGCATTGAAATAGAAATAAAGTAAAATTGAGTAATAATTGGGTCTTGGGAAATTATAGGGTCCCGCGAATTTTGGTATAAAAGAAAACCAAATCCCGATTCGCCTTATGTTTGGTATTCAGGCAAAAATAGCGGGGCGGAGTTTGGGCGTGGGTGGAAATTTCTTTTTCAATTACGATATCTTTGTCGAGATAATTGTCCAAAACTCCCTTGGCAGCACTTTTCGAGCTGGAAGCTGCTCTGGCAATTTCAGAAATATTCAACCAGAGTGGTTTTTCCTCCGCATGGGACTCTTGTTCCAATAATAACTTCAATAATACTTCTACAATGCGCACTTGAACGGTATCGCCGAACATTTTGTGCAGATAAAATTTTGGGGATTGGAACGACGGGGTTTCTGGCATTGGAATCTATCCTGATAGACTTGGTAGAGGAAAAATGGAATGCAGAAAAAAGAATAACACACAGATTGTTGCAAAAGGCGAGCGGACAAAATTGTGTCAAAAGGGTATCATTTCAGAGCCATTTCGGTGTTATTTGGTTGCGATATTATTACCATCTTACCCGGTTAGATAGGGAAGGACGATTATCATTACTACCATGACAACTGCGATGAGCACAAATTGAATGGTATTTTTCTTATTTTTACTTTTATCCGCTTTGCCATAGCCGTCTTTACACTCGGTGGAGCAAAAATCTTGTTCCATTGGTACGGCTCGACCACAAACGATGCAATGTTTATGGGGGTCATAGCGGCGATTTTTCATACTTTGTTTCCATGATTTACTGGACATAAGTTCTCATGGTGACTAAGGGCGGATAGAGTTTAAATTTTAAGATTAGGCGAAAAAGGAGAAATTCGAAAAATCGAAAATTCGGAAATCCATTCCCGGGAGCCGAAAATTCAAAAATTCAATTTGAAAAACTTATTTCGAATATTATCAGAATTTTCCCCTTCCAAAAGCAATCGATATTCCAGAATCTCATGATTACTTGAAAATGGAGCCGAGAATGAGATGAAACGAAGATCAAAAATCAAATAAGGGAAGTGTGCCCTCTAGACATAGGAAACGAACCTACGGAAGCGACACCATGAGCAGTTTTATAGGTAAAAAATATCGGTTACAGCGCATTTTTCATCCAAAATCGGGGCGAACGGTGATGATCCCCATGGATCACGGCATTACACAAGGTCCGCTCTCTGGATTAGTGGATTACGAGCAGATTATTGACATTGTGAGTCAAAACGGGGCTAATGCCATTATCGGGCATGCGGGATTACGGCTCCACAGTAATTTGCAGCAACTCTGGCAAATTCCTTTTCTTCTTCATATCAGCGCGAGTTCCGATTTATCCTCGGATCCCAACAACAAAGTGTTTGTAAATACCGCGGATGAGGCGCTGAAAATGGCGGCCGATGCCATCTCCATTCATATCAACATTGGAGGGCTATACGATGCCCCGATGTTGGCCAATTTAGGAACCATTGCCAGAGAATGTCGGACTGCAGGATTGCCCCTCTTGGCGATGATGTATCCTCGGGGAACAGAAATCAACAATGAGTATGATGTGGAGAATGTGAAGAAAGTGGCCCGGATTGGGGCTGAATTGGGCGCCGATATTGTAAAAACCAATTACACCGGATCAATTGACAGCTTTCGGGAGGTTGTGAAGGGATGTCCTGTTCCGGTGATAATCGCAGGGGGAAGCTCCATTTCCGCCAAAGATTTAATCCAATTGGCCAGCGATGCGATTGAGGCTGGAGGCAAAGGGGTCTCCTTCGGACGAAATATCTTTCAATCCCCCCATCCAGGGGAACTTACGAAAGCGGTAAGCCTAGTGGTCCATGAAAATTACACAGTTGAGGAATCTTGGCAATCCAGTGGGATGGATAAATGGGAGATTTAATTCCATGAATAACAACGATCCCCCAAACACAGATGTCCCAGACCCAGATGCACCTAATCCCGATGCACCAACACCAGATCACCCTCTCCACTTACCAAATCCTCTCACCATATGGGGATCGAGTATTTCCGATGTGCACGATGTTCAGATCCGGGTGTTAGTAATGGGACTGCGAAACGGAAGCATGGTAATGGTGTCGGATAATCCACAGTTCGGCTTGGGAACTCTGAGTATCAGTATTCCCCCCAACAATATTTCCGATCGCGCGATTGGCACACCCATCACTGCTTTTGGATTCAAGAATACCACCTTGACCAATATAATCGGAAAACGGGCAAGTAAACAATTGGGACAACCAGTTCTAGCTATCGTACACTTACAAGATCACGATATTCCGACCAAAAAATTGCAAAAACAGGTAATGGAAACCGTTGCGAAAGCCTTGGATCGAGCCACTGCTTACCTCAAGAAAAATCAATAGATAATCAATATGTAGTCAATAGCAATTATCTAAAATTATCAAATCGAATATTGGCTGGAAATTTTTTAGTTTATTTTTGATGGGAAAAATTCACCGGGTTGCAAAAAGGGAATGAGCGCCATTTGAATTCCGGAATAAGCCAAATCATAGCGGGTCACCCTACTTTGAGAATAATATCCAACCGCCCCTTCTTTATTTCGAATTTCGTGGTCACCGGATATCTTACCCATGACATCGGCTAATTCCAACGATCGATCCGCAAGCATGGGTTGTAACACTTTAGGGGGATATTCCCATCCAGGTCCTGTACCTATTCCCCGATTTCCCTCCCGATCCAAAATTACACACACCGAATAGGCTAAAAATCCAGAATTAACAAGTGGGACTCTCATCAGACCAGCTTCAATTCCAACAAAATAGAATTTTTCAACTGTTTCTGGGTGTTTATGACCTTGAGTGCCTAAATTCTGCATTGCCCATTGTTTCACCCCTTCCGCCCGATTAAGGGCTCCAGGGAAGATTTGATCAATTCCAATTGGCTGATCAGGGACTCCGCTAGCAATTGGATGATTTTGTACTTTGAGGATATCTTTGGGAAAATTTGTTGAAAAAACTGCTTGGACGGCAGCTAGTTTGACTGGATTATTGCTCCCAACAATAATATTTAAAGTAAAATTTTTCAATCCATCTGTTCCGCGTAGTAAATTAACCATTTGGACATCGCCACAAACATAGGATTAACATTGAGATCCAACTTGGAGGAGCACATTACATTCATCAAGCACCGTGCATCTTCGGCATATTGCTCAGCAGTCTCCACGTCTACTTCGTGATTGGGCAGATCGTATTTATTACCCACAAGAATAATGGGTACCATCCCCGCATTTTGGCGAATGATCCGAAGCCATTCGGGTATTTGTTCAAACGTGGCATAATCTGTCAAATCGTAACAAATGAAAGCTCCCGAAGCACCACGACAGTAATCCCCCAATAAAAATCTAAACCGTTCTTCTCCAGCAAAATCCCAGAGTTGCAAGCGGACATGCTCCCCAGAGTCTAGGCCCACATCTTTGACGGAAAATTGAGCGCCAATGGTCATTTTGTGGTCTTCGATAAATTTACCCGATACATATCGTTCAATCAAGGCGGTTTTTCCAACACCACCGGCCCCGGCTACAATGCATTTAAAGATCCAATTCGATGACACGTTGTTTCACTCATTTTATCGAGGGGGAGTAAACCCGCGACACTATTTATATTAAAATATGCGATGGTAAATATATTCTTATCGGGTTAAAAAAACATAATCGTAGGAGCGTAAGATTTTTTCGTGAAGGATATCCACCCGAAGAATCCTTTGAAATTTGGGAGGGCAGTTTTAGGACGAAAATGAGTTGGCTATCATGGTTTTGGATATCTGAAACAGAGGGCAGTGAGAAGTGCATAATCGGCATGTATTACATTTGCTGGGATCTATCGCGACTTGGGAGCCTTCAATCCGAATTGCTTGGGTAGGACATACCGAAATACACGTTTTGCACTGATTACAAAATAATGCACGATAGATGGTAGTATAAAAATGCTGAAACCACCCTGTATAATCAAAATCTTGCTGGGGACTCAAAAAGAAGACCGTTCCGTCTGAAAAAAGATTAAAGCGGTACGAATTTCTCTTATACACTCCCCGTCCCGAGATTACATTTAATTCTTCATCATATTCAAAATCACCGGTAAGGCTTGGTAGATAATCCAAAATATGGACAAGATCCAACGCTTGGGAGAATTTACCCTTCACAGAATAGCCCGATTGCAAACATGGAGAAAATCCTTTAGTGATTTTCAGATCTATATCATCGTTGGGGGTTGTGTTTTGAAATTGGAAGTCGATTCCTTGCTCCTTCATCAGATTCGTCCATTGCGGCGGAAATTTCTTAAAACGCCACAACCCGTATTCTACCCACTCGGGAGGTAGGCCATATTGACTTGCGTAAGAATCCAGAAATGAAAACCACTTAGCATGGAGTTCGGGGTGTGTTTGCTTTAGAATTTCAAACGTGGATAAATTGGAAGCGGGACATAGGTAACATCCTAGGCGTTCATGCCCATGAAAATAGAGGGGTGTTACAGGGACTTCAATTTGCTCCCCTTGGGGATTAAACACGGGTTCATGGAGAATGAATAACCATAATAGAAGTGATATCCAATTTTTGATAGGGGTAGCAGCGACCTGAAGAGGGATAAAGGAATTGACGTATACCTTCTTTGATCTGGACCGATTTAGAGATTCATATTGGCGTTGGCCCAGAAAGCTGAGCAATTTTTCGCCATCATAGAGATCTTGAATTAGCCCCGTTATTTGTTGGGCCTTAAGAGAATGGCAACAATAGCGGTAATCACGCCCGGGGGGACCAAAATCCTTAACCAAATCCCAAAATATATCTCCTGCAGCGCGAATGACTAACTTATCACCCATGTTCAATGCCTTGGACACATCTTGGATATTTTCTTCCACTTCGGGTAGTTCCAAGCCCGTATTGGCAAAAAAGATTTTAAAGTTAGGCCCAAGAGCCCGATATACCAATAAAAGAACCCCTAAACTATCTTTACCACCTGAATAGGCAACTGCTACGGGATAGGGTTGCTTACGAATTGTTTTTTTAATAAAGGCGATTGCACTGTTGATTTCATCTTGGATAACAGATAAATTCGCTTGATAAGTCCGTTCCAGATTTTCTAATATTTGCGCTAATGTATTATCGGAGGGTGTTGAAGGGAGACTACTGGTCCCAAGAGGAGTGGGATCTATTTCCTTGGAGAGGTTTTTGGATGTTTCTCCGAAATTTGAGGGAAGTTCTTTAAAAACTGATGATTTTTTCCAATAAAAACGATTTTTTGCCAGATGACCCCGATTTATCTTCATCATGGCCTCCATTTCGTTTGAGGAGGCTTTAGCTATAGCCATACCGAGAAATTGAAGTGTTGGAGATGATGGATTCTGAGATATAGTGGGATTTTGTGAGGCTGTTGGATTCTGTAGGGTTGGTGGAAATTGTGGAGATTTTAAAAGGGGAGATGTAGGATCGGGTTGTGAAGAATTCTGGGTAAAAATGAAGATATAATCATTTCTTTCAATATCGGGTGAGAATGATTCCACACCAGGGACCAAAACCGATTTGCCATCGTTGAAAAAACCCGCACCATCGGAATTTAACCATAGGGATTTTCGAAACGGAATGTCTACAGCATGTTTTTGTGCATTCAATTGCGCAATCATCCACCCTCCCATTAATCGGGGGCGAAAATGAAAAGATTTGGTAATGGGATTAAATAATAATTGTCCGATGACATGCCCATGAAGAATTACTTCCTCCGTGCGATCCAATCCCCCTATACGATTGAGTAAAACCACTTGGGACCGAGGAAATAGGGCTTTGCCAATATTTTCACCGTAATCGTGATCCACCGTGGTCTGAAGAAGAGTATAATCGTAATCGAAGGCAGGGCGTACATCACCTGGTGGTGATATAGGCACTTTTCGGGGAGATCCTCCACAGGTCTGGCATGATCGACTTTTTAATAATGGAACTTGACATGTGTCACACCAAAACAGCGCCACTTTACCCAAGTAAGGCGCACGGGATTTTTTCGGCATTATATACTTGGTGAATGGCGCATCAGCAAAAAAATTTCAGAATTATTACAATAACCAGAAACTTTTTACTTAATTCATCTAATTCCGAGACTTACCTAGGATTTTTTCACATGCTTCTGACAACTTGGATCGGTCTTTCTGCCACGTATACACACGAATCAACTTCAAATATCCCCGGAAATGATTAAAAAATAAGGAATAATCCTCCAACTTGACCGGAATCTTTTTCCCCTCATCGGTACGCCTGAAGGTGAAAATCTCATTTGGGCGGGTCTGTGAAATATGGTTATAGGGAACATTGGGCGAGCTGGGAATATCAATATAGATATTTTCCCGAGAAATTCCCGAAGCATTGGCTAATTCGGTTTGAAGTTGCTGTGGATCCAAGAAAGAATCCGATATTGTGATCCGGGATTCGTAACTGCATTTTAATAATTCCCTGCGCTGGATTTTTTGAATTATGGGCTGGGAACTAGGATTATGGATCATTTCAGTCCAGAGCACATAGTCATCCCAAGCAGTATAATCATCGGGATGGCGGTAATTCAGCATATCATTCTCTTGAACAAGCCGTTCAATCCCATCCGCAAGCATTAGTTGGACAGCGCGACAAGTTTTATGAAAATAGATCGTTCGGAAGGAACTGATGCGGGAAAGCAAAAACCCTTCGAGGGAGATCAGGGCATTAATATCAACCCCCAGCATGTTTTCTTCCAGCTGATCGATTGACAATAACAATCGATTAATATCAACCGGGCGACCCTCTGTTCCGCAATGATAATTATCCCTCAATAGATAATCCATCGAATCCACATTCACCGCACTGGTCAAAAGTTGGGAAATCAGAGCCCCTTTCGCATTATTCTGCCCCAAAATCCGTCCTGTTGCAACATCAGCGATATACTGCTTGTTGAAACCCAAATCGGTTAAAATGTCGCCCAATTCCGAATCGGTGATAATCCATCCTGTGTAATCTTCATGGTCTTTATTCGTATATTTTAGCAGAATGCTTTCAAAATTATGGGAAAACGGCCCATGGCCCACATCATGACAAAGTGAGGCCACAATGCAATCATTAATATCATCGGAAGAGAGATCAACACCATGATAATCCACCAAATTGTGCATCAACCTTTGGGCAAGGGCGGCGACCCCCAGAGAATGTTCAAACCGTGTGTGATTTGCCCCCGGAAAGACATGATTCGTGCCGGATAGCTGCCTGATCCGCATAAGGCGTTGAATTTCCTTGGAATCGACGATTCTTCTTATGAAATCAGGAAATTTTATGAAGCCATGGATTGGATCATTGATTTTTAGCAGTTTATGTGCGTGTGTTTGTTTCATCCTCGGATCTCCCATTGGGTCGCGCGATAATTTCTATTTACTATGTACAGATGGAAGAGAGATTATAAATAAATTTCAATTTTTGAGAGGGATGAATCCCCCAGATTCAAAAGTAATATATATTTCCTTACGAATTAATAATTAAAAGCGAGTTTTGATGATGTGAAAATGGAAAATATCAAAGAGCAAGGGGTGTTTAAAATCTATTTTAAGGGGACGGAATTGGAAGCAAACCAACATTTCAATTTATCCTTCTATTATCATTCGGAAAATGTGGAGAATTTCAAGGATTTCCAAACTTTCATGCTCAATTACAACCAACTCACACGAGAAAAGCAAAACAGCTCCTTCAGTAACATTATCAAAGTTGTAACCTTTGGTGATGTAAAAGAGATGGACATCCAAAATTATTACGTTATTTTACGCACGGTTTCTAATAATCCAGCAGATGATAAAGAAGATAAAGAACGCCAAGGATATTTAATCGTCCGGACCAAGAAAAATGAACATCTCATTGTCGGATATTGGCCATTTCCGTATTTTACCCACCATCGGGAAGTAAATTTAAACCCCATAATTAATCTCAAAAATATGCTCCAACAACCCGGAAAATTTAATGATATTCTAATGGTGACTTGATACAAAATACGTTATTTCTCCTTAAAACCACCCCAAGTGAATGTTTAAGATCTCCCCTAAAATTCACCACAAAATTTAAACTCCATGATTCATTGTAAAGGTCATGGTATACGTATGTGCGAGTAAATCTTGTCAGAAAGAAGTCACGAAGAAGCAATTAAATCAATTGCCCGGAGTTAAGTGCCCGCATTGCGGGGCACGCGTGTTGTTTAAGAAACGCCCACAGGTTATCAAGCGAGTTAAAGCCTTATAAATTTGAACCATCCCATTAACAGAGATGTAATGTTTTTATTAATTCTTTATACCGATTTCGAACCGTGACCTCCGTAACATGAGCCACTTTTGCTATTTCTTTTTGTGTTTTATTTTCCCCTTTCAATAGGGTGGCTACGTATAAGGACGCTGCCGCTAAACTGCAGGGATCCTTCCCCGAAGTTATACCCAATTTCTGGGCAATTTTCAAGATCTTTATGGCTTGGTATTGGGATTCGGGAGAAATATGCAAATCTTGGGCGAATCGGGGGACAAATTTAGTGGGAACAACTGTGGGGATTTTCATCCTCAAGGCTTGAACAATCACACGATAACTCTTACTTATATATCTTTTCTCAACCTGCGTGTAGTTTAAAAATTCATCCAGAGTTTTGGGTAAATTGAGAATACGGCAGGACGTATACAGGGAAGCAATAACCATACTTTCAATGGATCTCCCCTTAATGAGATCCATATGTACTGATTTCCGATAGATGTTTGCTGCGGTTTCTTGGACAAAACGCGTTAGATTCATCTGGGAACTCACTCGGGTCAGTTCTGTCATAGCAAAAGCCAAATTACGGTCCCTAGATGAGTGAATGCTCATGCGGGTTTGCCATTTTCGCAGCTTGTAAGCTTGATTTCTGGAACTGGGAGATAGTTTGTTACCCATTCCATCGAAATCTCGGCAATCGATTATTGTTGAGAGGCCTTTATCATGAAATGTTAACGATAATGGGGCACCTACCCGAGATCTACGAGCATAATCCTGTGCCGAAAAACTCCGCCATTCCGGTTTCGGATCCATTATGTGGGATTCGACAACAGCACCACACTCTGTGCAGATAATATCTCCCCTTTGGGGATCTACAATTAATGATGAAGAGATACAATCGGGACACATCTCAGATTCTTTGGAATAGGATCTTCGTGCAACCACTCGTGAATAAGAAATCGGAATCAAGTTATATTTGAGTTAAAATTAGCCTTTTTAATATTAATTAGAAAATTTCTCCGCCTATTGGGAAAGTTGCTCATTTTCTACGATTTTCCGAAAAATTCATAGAAATTCAAAAAAAAGCACCCAAGGATGATTCATGGGCCGTGTGAAATAAACAAAAAAGAGCTCTGAAAATCATTCATCAATCAATACTACTTCAATTGCTCAAATTTCTTCGGTTTGATGGGAAATCGCAGAGGAAAGAGTACAAAAATCAAGTTTATGACAAAAATTACGCCAGCAATTGCAATTAAAACGGATTGGTAAATGCTCATATTTTGTAACCATATTCCAAATCCCTCTCCCAACTCTCCAGCTTGATAAACGGGCAGAATTGCTACAAATATAAGCAATAATGACAAAATCATAATCGATAACGAAGATATGACATTGAACAAGCTTAATTTCCACAGATTCGTCTGATTGGATAATCTTCGTCGCCAAACGCCTGAATATTCGTAATTTTTGAAAATTTGAATGTTTTTACGGATCTTTTTTAATCCAAATACGTTTTGGAAGAAATTACGGAGCGCCCACCCGAATTTATTGGGAAAAGCTTCCGAAATAAAGGTTTTAACCTGTTTTACCGCATCAGAATCCATTTTTGTAGCATGTAACGATTTCAATAAGATAATTTGGGGATTGAGAAATTGATTCAGAATTAAATCATATAATTCTTGGGATTCAAATTCATCATAAACAGATTGGGATGGATTTTTGTAGACATATATAGTTTTTTCATCAATATTCTCCACGATTACTAGGTCTGTTGGCTCTACTTTGGTCATTTCCATAAAATCGTTATTGGTGACTTTAAATAATTTCAAATCCATATTTTTCCCCCCAAGTTCAAAAAATCAAAAAAAGGTCGCACAGGTAATTAAAATCCAAAAACGTTCCGGAAATCTCCGTAAATTTCCGCCAGTCGTGCTAACACGGCTTCATCATCTTGATCTAGATAATATTGAATATATCCTGCTAGACCATTAGAATCCTTGATCCACGTAAGAAATCCATTAACCTCTTCCACCAGAGCATCATCGACTCCCTCAACTTGATAGGGCTCACTCGCGGCTTCCGCAGGAGCTTCTTCATCATATTTTCCGAGCTCTTGACTCTCGTCCATATAGGAGACCCCTTCCTTCATTTGATTGGCAGCCCTTACAACATCAACGTAGCCACCTCTCCCATCTACACCTGCTGGGGCATACCCAACGATGACATATTGGTCATTCTCATCCAGGGATATCGCACCAAGTAAAAATGAGCGCTCTTTATAATTCACTCCCGAAAAATACTCGGAGGTGTTCATTAGGAGAGAATATTTCTCACCTTGCAGTTTAAGAAATTGGGATTTGGATTTCCATTTACTGATACATTGGGCTAAATCATCAGGCTCAACTTCCCAATTGGATGAAATATAGACAATTTCACCGTTGGTTCGCGCTACAACCGCCGCGATAACAATTCCCTTAGCAAATAATTCGTTACAAATTCCTTCGAAATCGATTGGCATTTTCTTCCTTTCTCCATGATGTGGAATTACTTCGTTAATTTATTTATTTCGCTTTAACCTATATAAATTTTGAAATTTGGTTTTTAGCTTAGAAGATTTGGTCTTCAGAATGAAGCGATCATCATTTACATCTAAGTTGTGGGCGGTTTGAAAAGATTTCAAGGGGGAAGATAGAGAGTCCGATTCAGATTTATCTTCAATTTTGTCTTCGGAAATAAAATCGAACATTTCATAGAATTCTGCATGGGAATCATCATACTTTCGCAATTGACGTAAATGATTATCCAAATCTTGTTCAGTGGTTTGAATTTTCCCGCACACAGGACATTGAAACGAAACACGCTCTACTTTCTTACGAAGATGATCCAAAGCGGTCTCTTTAACAATGGGTTTCTTTTTCTTAGAATGCCGTGCTTGACAATGGTGGCGAATTGGTCTCCCGTAGATAGGTAAATTGAAGAAAACTTTTGCACCTTGGGTACTTTCCCAGTACAAAATAGGTTTTCCACAAAATTTACACTTAGTTGGGAAACTTCTTAATTTCACCGGCATTGTTCATTTATCACGCAAGAATTATAAGCACTGAATAATAAATTAACATTCGGAAAGTGTTTAAATCGAAAAAGGCTTTAATTACATATAGCATTTTTAAACCGCGTAGGGATCACACCGGGGGTTATGTTTAGAATGAAGATGAAAAAAATCGCAATCTCGCCCGAAATTTTGGCACAATTGAATGAAATAAAGCAGGAATTGACGAAAAAGAATCAAAATCAGCCCATTCAATTGGATGAAACATTAGAACACATCATCAAAGAATATAAGAAACCCAAACAACCCAAACAACCCCCAAATCCGAATTCCGCGATAAAACCATCTCTTCCTCCAATTAAACTCCCGAACTCACCCGGAAAAGGAAAAAAAAATAACTTGCATGACGATTCTTTAGGTATTCCAGCAGCACCTCCAAAAAAACCATTGAAAATTGATGTAAAGTCTAAGGATTTGAAAATTTTAGCCCGGAAGGAGACCTCGGAAACGAAATTTATTTTAATTGAGTGCAATAAATGTGGACCAAAACCCATTCTCATGCCGGTACCGAAAAAATTAGTATTAGAAGCCGCCGAACCAGTGGTAGACGTTTCATACATACACGGAAATCCTGAACATGTTATTGTGGCCCAATTGGACCATGACTTTCAAGTGCGCAGGCGCCGTGTAAGCGAAGTGGTATATGAAAAAGACTTCAAGAAGCGTTAAACTCCTTAATCCGTCGGATCCTTCATTTTAATCAATGCAACCAACATTTCATTGTAGGGAACCGAAATGGCATTTTTTTTGGCCATCTGGGTAATATATCCATTCAGAAAATCAATTTCTGTTGGTCGGTGATTCTCAATATCTTGTAACATGCTATTTTTATTCGCTTGCGTTGCTTTGAGAACGTGTCGAATTTGATCCATATAGTGGGAATGAGTTTTGAGGGAGATCCCCATCTGCTTGGCGACATGTAATATTTCTTCAACCAGTTTTCCTCCCATTGTCCAAAAATGAAGATTGTTCAACAAAAATCCATTGGGTTGGTTGAGTAATGCCCCCATTGGATTGATTGCGCAATTAATAATAGCCTTCTCCCATACTTTGGTTATCGGAGATGCGGAAATCGATAAGGCCATCTGGCAGATTCCAAAAGCGTTAAGGAGGGGATGCAAAAGAGAAAGATTTTCGTGGTTTGGTGAAGAAGTGGGAGAAGAAGATGATGAGGAGGGGGTAGTGTGGCACAAATAACTCGAACCCTCCCCTGTTTGAAAGATATGATGCCCATCCTTGAGAACGGCTCCAAAAGATGAAATTATCCTATAGAGGGTCAAATTAGGGAATTGTGCGCCAATCAAATCCTCATTGCCCAACCCGTTTTGTAGTAGAAATACCTCAGTATAGAGTGACAAAATCGATGCGTACTTCTTCAATACGGTGGGAAGGGAATAAGCTTTGCAGGTTATGATGCAAATTTCGGGAAGATCATGTGTATTTAATGTGGAAATTGATTCTACCATCTTAAAATTTTCAACGGGATGCATTAACCCCCCTAAATCATGAAAAATCAATCCCTTTTTGCTAATTGCTTTGTAAATTCTGGGAGATCCGATTGCCAAGACCTCATAATGGGCTAGAGATAACTTGGCCCCTACCAGGCACCCCATACTTCCCGCACCGATAATTAAAATCCGCATCTATTTCACCCTCTTAGTCGACATCCACTTATCTAAGGAATTTTTGGCCGGTTTCAGACCCATTTTGGCGAGACTCTCATCCTTGACTTTTTCGAATGGGGTTTGGGGATATAGTCCCAGCATTGGAAGTATATCCATTGCATTTTTGACAGCATTTCCGCTAAAATGATTGTTAAAATATCCAACGAAGGTCGTACTAGGATTGCGCGTTGACAACGCTTGTAATTCGGTAGCCCAATGAGTTAGTTCCTGCTTGCTAAATTTGTAATTCCACCATGGATCCTTACCATGGCCATGAAACCGCAGATAAAACATATCCTTGGCTGTGATGTCAAAGCGAGGGGGGAGTAAGGGTTCAATCACCGCACAGTACCCTGCATTATACTCCCGCAAAAGGTCAAACACTTCAGGACGGAGCCAAGAAGTATTGCGGAATTCAACGACATTTTGCCAAGATTTTTGGGTGAATTCTCCCTGTAAGAGTTCTTTTCCTTTGGATTCCCGCCATTCTGCCCAAAATGCAAGAAATGCTTCAAGGTTTGAATGATGAGTCTTATAGGTAAAACTAGGAGGTAATTGCACCAGATGAGCCAGCGATTTATGCGTTTCCTCCATGGGAATAAACGTATCAAAGTGATGAAGTAATGCTGTTTTACACTTACTTAAGTCCAATTTCGCCTTATGGGTTATTTCCTTATTTAATTTTGCACTGAATTTGAAATAGGAGGGAGTTCTCTGTGCCCAATTAGTAACCGTGGTCTTACTGGGCATTCTATAAAAACTGCTGTCGATTTCAACCGAATTGAAAACTCTGGAATAAAACTCTAAATAAGATTTCTGGGGTAAGGGGGCGGGATAAAACACCGAATCCCAATCAGGTTTATAACTCCAACCGCATGTTCCAATATACCACGAAGATTCCGGAGCCACTCTAGTTCCAATCCTTTACTACAGTTAACTTCCATAGATTCTTCCAGTAGCCTGTTCATCAATATTGGATTCTTCCACAGATTTAAGTTTTTTAGATTTTTGGATTTTTAGATTATTGGCGATATTGGTCTGCAACGTGGCCAATTCTTGCTCAGAGATTGTAAAACTGTGCTCATGGGCAGGAAATTGTGCCGTTTTGATGTCGTGAATGTAAGATTCGGTCGCTTCGACCATGGTCTCCCAGATATTGGCATATTGTTTGACAAATTTGAATTTGGGCCCGTTTGAGAAACCGAGCATGTCTTGTGCAACAAGTACTTGCCCGTCGCACCCTAAACCCGCCCCAATACCGATAGTCGGGATATTTATATGATCGGATATCTCTTGAGCGATCTGGGCGGGAACCATTTCCAAAACGATCGCGAAAGCACCTGCCTCTTCCAGCAAGATAGCATCTTCAATCAGTCGTTCCGCGGCGCTAGCTGTCTTTCCTTGAAGCTTATAACCCCCCAGTGCATGAAAATACTGTGGTGTTAGCCCAATGTGCGCCATCACAGGAATCCCGTTCTTAACAAGCAATTCAACGACCTCTACCCGTTCGCGGCCACCTTCAAGCTTAACTGCATCGGCATCTCCTTCCTGGAGGCAGCACCCTGCATTCCGTAAAGCATCTTCAGGGAGAGCATAACTCAGAAAGGGCATATCAGAAATGACCATAGCTCGTTCGGTTGCCCGTGCTACGGCCGCTGTGTGCCTCACGATGTCATCAATGCTCACTTTTAGGGTACTTGATTGGCCATAGATAACCATACCCATGGAATCGCCAACGAGCATAGCGTCAATTCCCGAGTAATCAAAAGCCTTCGCCATCATATAGTCGTAGGCGGTTATCATTGAGATCTTTTCCTGCTTGCTCTTCATGCAGAGAAAATTTTGGGGAGTAATTTTTTTTGAACGAGCCATAGCTGTCATACTCCTTTTTCGGGTGTTTTATTTGGTTCTTTCGTTTAGTATAGTACAGTTTAGAATATACTATCGCAAAATTTACACTAATTAGATCGCCAAATACATACTAAATAGCAGTATCTATCAAGTGGGAGATATGGCTTAGAAACTACTTTCGGTAAATAGTGGTATTTGTCGAATATTGTCGTCGTTTTAATCGGATATAGTGTTTGATTAGTTACATTTTTGTCTTTTTGAATATTGGAGAATATACATTTGGGAAACTTAGTTATGAGACTTAATAATGCAACTTATTTTTGTAACTTTTTCATCCAATTCAGGTATTCAGAATCTTTTTTCTCTTCGTTCTGATATTGATCAACGCATTTGGCCAATTTTTGGGCAAATAGATGCTTGCAATAGGTAAATTTTCGCTTCCGATAGATGATGTCTATTACAAAGTTATGACACTGGCAATAAATCCCGGGATATACCAGATAATTCCCAGATTTACCCTCAATGGACCACACTTCCAAATTAGATGGTTTAAATGTAGTTTTTTTGATTTTAGTGCCCTTATTCTGCAAAAATTCTAAGGACCGAAAGAAGATGTCCCCGTATTCTTGCTGAAATTTCTGGATTAGGGGGCCTGAGAATTTTTTTTCCCTCTGCAGTTCATCAAAAAGAGACACAAATTACTATTATCTTAAATCCAAAAAAAATAATGGGTTGTATTATTATGAATATTGGGTTGCATTATAATGAACATTCTTCTATTCCCTACGCGCTTTTTTCCGGCCATATCTGGCGGAGATTTTCTACTCGAACGCCTTGGAAGAGAATTTCATTACATCAAAAAGCGAAAATCCCCGATTTCTTCAATTTCCCCCGCTTCCCACGTTTCCCCAACAATCATACCCCAAAATATTACAATTTTTACTTCCACAGCCATAGATTTTGGGGCACTCCACGGAAAGGGAAAAATAATTGCACGAGATCATCGATACTTTTCCGAATACAATAATTTATTAGTTCGGCGCTTTGAAATTGCCGATTCCGAGAATTCCGCCCTAGAACAAGCGGATTATAAAGAATTGGTAGAATTAATAACGCAGGAGCTCCCTTTGAAGGAGGATGATATCCAGTCCATGCTTCAAAATGGACCTATTTTACCAGAATTAACGCATTTGCTCCGCAATCATGACCTCGAATCAATTCTTCCAAATCCCCCAAATGTTATCCATTGCACCTATATGCCGTATTTGAACCTCATCTATGCCCTACTAATCGGGAAATATTACCAAATTCCAACAGTCGTGACCCCATTTCTCCACGATTCGAATCTTCGTTATCAAAATCCTTCTCATTTTCTCATTCTTGCACTCTTTGATGCGATATGTGCTTGCACCAATTACGAAAAACAGCAATTGATCGCCCAGGGGGTAGAGAAACAACGGATTCACATTGTGCCCATGGGTGTAGATTGGCAAAAATTTTCACAGAAAAACCATAAACCCCTTTTCAACCGCCTTTATCACCCGTCGTCCCCCGTATTGTTATATTGCGGATACAAAAATTACGAGAAAGGAGCCCTAACGCTGTTGAAAGTGATGCCCTTGTTTCTCGACTCAGTAGATAATCTGACTTTCGTATTTATCGGCCCCTCCACTGTAGCGTTTAACTATCAATTGGCGGAAACAAAAAAAGCTTGCCCCAATTACAATATCATTAATCTAAGCCCGGACAATCTCACGGGCATCTTTGACAAGAAGAAAATCGGGGCATTTCAGGTCGCCGATATATTTTGCATGCCGAGTCGATCGGAAGCATACGGAATCGCTTATCTGGAAGCGTGGGCGACAAAAACACCGGTAATTGGAGCCAGTATTCCGGCGATGCGCGAAGTTATCCAGAATGGGGAAGATGGAATGTTGGTGGAATTTGATAATGTAACCCAATTAAGGGATGCGATCATTTATCTATTAGAACACCCTAAAAAACGTCAAGAAATGGGTGAACGGGGCTTTTTGAAAGTTAAAAAATTCAATGAATGGTCCACCACCGCCCGAAAAACACTCCAAATATATGAAACCTTAACTGAAAAATTACTGAACATTAATTGAAAATTTACTGAACCTTAGCAAAACATTAACAAAACACAAGTGATTTCCCATGAATTTGAATAAAAAAAGATTATTTGGTAATAATTACGTTAACATAGTTGAAGGAAAGATCCACCTGGGCTCAAAGGAAGCACAAACCCTTGCAAAAGACTATGGAACCCCGAGTTTTCTCTTTCTTAAGGATAAAATCTCCGATAATATCAAATACATTCAGGAAATTTTTTCAGGTGTTTTTCCGAATGCCGTGGGTTTTTTTTCGGTTAAATCGAATTTTCTAAAACCTATTCTAGAAGTGGTTAAGGAGAACCATTTCGGGGCGGAGATCATCTCTTTACCGGAATTGAATATGTTGGAACAAATGGAATTCAACTCCGACCGTATAATTGCAGGGGGACCCTATCTACCCGATGAATTTTTGCACCGCATCGTTACCGCCCGGATTCCCAATATCGTGGTTTATGATCTTGACCAGATTCCCCGCCTGAACCGCATGATCGGGAGTTCTCTCAATGATGCAGAGGATTATAAACCGAATATCTTGCTAAAATTTCAAACTTCCAAATATACCAGCCGTCATGGCATTTCTCGGTCTGTGGAATCATATGTCACTATTCAAGCACTTTTCCACGATAATCGGAACGTAAAATTTGGGGGTATTTTATCGCATTTTGGAACAAGGCTGAAAACTATTATTCAATATCGGGAAAACACAAAAAATTTAATCGATATAATCCAGAACTTACGTAAATATGCCCAATTGGAGCCAACAATTATAAATTTTGGGGGAGGGTTTCCCAATGCCGACTCAATTAAAAAAAGTGATTTTACCAAGTTGTTACAAGAAGTTAAAAGCACATTGGATGAGGAAATCAATGGAAATTACTCATTATTTTATGAACCGGGAAGATTTATTGTGGAAGACGCTGGATTTTGCCTATGTGAAGTTTTTAAGTTTGACCCGATCTCAAAAACTGCCTTTGTGAATGTGGGAAATAACCTAATTCCCAAGTTTATGAAAGCCTCCTTACGATTTTACAATGCCAGTCGAAGCACAGATGCATTAAGACACCCTGTGGATATTTTGGGCAATGTTCCGTCAGACCAAGATATCTTAATAAAAAATTATAATTTTACCGAAAAAGTGGAAATTGGAGACATCATTATCATTGCCAATGTAGGCGCATATGCTCTCACATGGTCAACCCGCTTTCCATATTCAAAACCCACCATCTTGACCTTGGACGGGGAGCATATCCAGGTATACCATGAGCGCACATCTTCGGGGGACTTTTCCCTTTCATAGATCTCGATTGGGATCTTCTCGAAACATATATATCCAGATAATATCACATCTAATAATTTTCGCACCACTTTAACTTAATATAGATCGAGAAAAGGATCCTCCTATGAAACACCATTTAAGCGACTCGAATATTAAAACAAGTACATCGAAATCAGATGAATTTCAGACTGAAATCGGTCAAGCTAATATATTAATTATGGGATGTGGAGGCGCAGGTAATAATACAATCGATCGTCTGATGAAAATTGGGATCCGTGGCGCCAAATGCATCGCAATCAATACAGACCGGCAACACTTGGAATCCGTACATGCTCATTTTAAATTATTAATTGGAAGCAATTTAACCCGAGGTTTGGGCGCGGGAGGCCGACCAGATATTGGAAGACAGGCCGCTGAGGAATCCCGGAGCGATCTTGAACAAATTTTGAATCATGGGGACTTAGTTTTCATTACATGCGGTATGGGCGGAGGAACAGGAACAGGAAGCGCCCCCATTGTCGCAGAAATTGCAAAAAACCAAGGGGCAATTGTTGTTGGTGTCATAACAATGCCCTTTCAAGCAGAGATGAAGCGAATTCAACGGGCCAAGGAAGGAGTCAATATCCTCAAGAATTTTGTAGATACCCTGGTTATGATAGATAATAATCGATTGCTTGAAATTGCTGCAGATTTGCCCATTACCGAAGCCTTCAGTTTAGCCGATGAAGTTTTGGCAACTATGGTCAAGGGGATCACAGAAACAATTTCCTTACCTTCGCTAATCAATTTGGATTACGCCGATATTCGCACAATTTTATCTTCTGCCGGAATGGCAATCGTTGGAATAGGAGAAGGTGATGATCCTCGCCGCCGTGTAGAAGAGGCCATTGAGGATGCACTGAGTTCTCCTTTGCTCGATTTTGACATTTCGGGTGCACAAGGAGCTTTGATCCATGTCTCCGGAGGTAATGATCTCACGTTAATTGAAACAACCCGTGTGGCGGATTTGATTACCGAACGAATGGATCCAAACGCGCAAGTAATTTGGGGAGCGCGGGTTGATCCAAACCTGACCGGAGTTCTACGCGTCATGTTGCTCATTACGGGAGTAAAATCCCCACAAATGATGGGAAATACCGGTTATAATTTCATCAAACCCGAATTTTCAAAGCAATTTTCCAGATCTAAGCCTTCTCTGGCCGATGATTTCTTCAATATTAACGAAATTCGCTCCATAAATGAAGAAAATTTAAATCTTTATTAGAAATTGGAATAAAACAACGAAAAGTTTTGAAAGCAGGTTATATTGTAGGCTTCCACATTTCGGTGAATTCTTGCTGCTTCTTCCTTTGGTATTCAGAATGTAAATAGGTCAACACAGTTTTATGTGGAGACCCTTGTAAAATCATATTAATCCCTTTTTTGGCTATTTTCACGGCATCAAAATCGCCGATTAGTCCCAAATATTTCTCGTAAACGGAGAGATGGACTCCAGAATATTTTTCAATGGCGGAACGTATTTTTCCTTGATCTCCAATTAATCGCCCCTTTACGCGACGCAATTTTTTATCGGAATGGCCCAATACCAGTTCCAGATCAATCAATTCAAAAATAATTTCGGCATCCATTAATTTCAGCGCTTTGTGGGGATTGAAACCGTAATTAATAGCCTTTAGGATTTTCTGTGTGGTATAGATACGAATATTTGGGTCGTTGAATTCTTGATTTTCCAAATCGAGTTTAACACTTAAGTCGGCAGTAACTTGATATTCTCCGCTATTACTGTCAATTCTTATATGGGTGCCTGTTTCCTGCTCTAAATAAGCCTTAGTCTCGCCCTTCTTACCGATAACAACAGGAATTCTATCCTTAAAAATTGACATTTTTATTTTTACCCTTCTACTTGTTAAAATCTACTAGGCTTCCATTTGTTAAAATTTTTTCGAGGGATATCTAAAACTTTAGAATTTTCATTGTTTATGATATTCCGTCATTATGCTTCCAAAAACTGTATCTACGTCATCCATTTCGGAAGATGGAATAAATTGGGAGAAGAATTTCAATACATTTATTAAATCACGTTTTAGAAAGACGGGCGCGTTTATGTGGTATGTAGACACGCCTTGGGAAACATCAATTATGATGGGTTTATCCTCCCAAAATAAGATATTGTATTCGCTCAAATCCCCATGAACTAAATGGGCATCGAGATACATGGTTCGCATGTATGCAAGTATTTGTTTTAGTAAAAGTTTAGGATTGTAAAATTCGTCAACATCCTTCAAACGGGGAGCGGGAGTTCCATTTTTATCTCCAATATATTCCATTACTAACACGTTATCAACGCAATGGAAGGGCTCGGGTACCCGAATATTGTGGCGTTTGAGTTGTTTAAGATTTTTATATTCTTTTTTGCTCCAAAGATATATAATCTTATGAGTAGAAGAGCCTATTCTCTTAAATCGGGGATCTCCAATAATATAATTCTTCATCCACTTGGTATTTTGGGGGTCAATCTTATATATCTTGACAGCAAGGGGGACATCATCTTTACCTCGGGCAAAGTAGACATTCGCTTCCTTTCCAGCGGATATTATTCCCACAAATTCGCTAAATAAACCTTTGGCCTGCAATTTAACAATGTTTTCGGTGGTATATTTATCGAATACACCACCAGTTGCCATCCGTTCTTCTTTCTTGCGTTTGTTTTTCATCCGTTGCTTGTCTAATTTGTAATCGATCCGCTCCATCCACTTATCTTCGCTCAACCGGTATCATCTCCCGGCAAATCTTCAGACAATTCTTCAGATGATTCTTCTTTAGATAATTCTTCTTCAGATAATTCCTCAAATAATTCTTCAGTATCTACGTCGATTTCAGCTTCTTCTTCAGCGAACTTCCATTTTTTCTTCTGAAACATTTCGAAATTGACATGCTTGACTTTATTTTCGGGGTGTTTTATGAGTACTACTTTATTATGCGTCAAGTGTTTCACCGAATAGGTTAATCCATCAAAGATAATTGTATCTCCTGCGTGAACTGGAACTAAACGCAATAAAGTTGATTGGCGGTATAATTTAGTCCCATTTTCTTGATTTATTCCAACTAATTTTCGAGAATGCTTGATTTCGATCGGGAATTTGGTTTTCATGCCGTTCATCAAAGCCCGGCTCATAGCATTCTTACTAACTTTTAAATCGAATCCATTTGTAACCCAATCAACTTTCGTAATGAAAAACGAGAGATTTTTGTGATTCTGCTCAAATTCAATTTTTCGGATCGCTTCGAGCAGTTCTTGAAGACGGGGTTTATCTCGGGTATGCTGGATACGAATTTGAACAATGGCATCGAATCCCCCCCCAGACTTCTTAGCACAGTGGGTACAATTAATTTCACGCGTTTTTATTATCATATCATAGGATTCAACTGGGAGATTATCATCCTTACTAAATTCAGCCCGAGAAATAATGTCTTTTTCCTGCGTTAATTTGATTTTATCAGGGAAAAACAAAGAGCATTTGATTTGATGTTGATCCTCCAGGGAAAATAGGATATGTTTATACAACAATTGGCTAAGAAAATCGATTTCCGTTTCATCATCTGATTTGAATGCCCATTTGTACATCTTATCATCGATTCTGAAAGAATATGCGCCACATTCAGAGCAATGCCTAATTTGCATTTTATGAGGAAATACAATGTTTAACTCAATTTTTCCATAGCAGGCTTCACACTGAAATCCTTCGTAAATATGATCTGAAGCTTCAAAGGATTTTCCGCATTTTGAACAAAATTTTCGCAATTTCATGTAATTTCCACCTATTTGATTTGAATTTGATTTGAATATACGAATTAATAAGAAACCTTGATGGCTATTGGAGTTCCATCAATTTCTATTATACCCTCTGGATGGATCATTTTATGGGTAATTAATGCTTGAATAATTCGTGTCCCCACTGCATTATAATTATTACTATTTTTTAGTATTACAATCGCTTCCTCCAAGGATACTCGCTTTCCTTCGAAAAATGTTTTGGTAACCGAAAACTGGAATTTGTCTTTACTTAATTTTAATCCCAGACACTTCTCATCACATACACCCACCACCACCTGTGAACCGTGGCTATGGATTTTTACATAACATGAGGAATTCTTTTTCTGGCTGGGGCCTTGGGGGGATTGGGGATTGACTTGTTCGGTGTTTTCATCCATGTGTTTCGATCTCCTTCATCATAGCTGTTACTCTCATTATTGAGATTTGTTAATATTTTGGACTAATTGGCGGAAAGCATAAGAAATATGAGGAAAAAAGGGGAATTTTGATATACTGTTATCTTTTCGAGCAGATTTTATAATTTAACAGGATGACGAGTTCCACATGCTTGACACACCAAAAGATGGGAGCGCCCTTCCTTTAGTATAATAGTATCCGGTTTCCCACAAGTTTCGCAAATGACATAAGTCTCGCAGTAATTATTTACTAACCGATTTAATGTGCGTAATTTCTGTTTCCCTTTCAAAATCGCTTTATTTCCTTTAATATTCCCTGCAGTACCTACTTCTTGTAAAATATACTTAATTAAGTGTTTTTCATCCCGCTTAATGGAATCAACAATATCTTTAAAATTTACAATAATAGTATTTTTTCCCTCATACTCTAACCTTACTATCGGGATTTTCCACCGATCTGTTTCATGGAATCCTTCGGGAATTTTTTCAAACGCTCGATCTACCAATTCCAAATACTCTTTCTTACTCATTATGGAAATAAATGTTTCCCAACAAAAAAAATTTGGGAATTTTGGTATTCAATTTCAAGTTTCATATTTCAGATTTCAATTAGAGGATGTGAGAAAGAAATTAGAATTTGTGAAAAAAATTTTATTAGGGAAATTCAGTAGGCTGTATAATGTCCCGCGCTGGTCTTGTAGATACGAATGTCTTGACTGAGCTGATCTAGATGAGACTTCAAAGTGGGCAAGGATACCGAAAGACTTTCACTTATCTTTTGAATAGAGACCCCATCCCCATTATCATTGGTTTGTATGAAATTAACGATTTGATCCAAGACATCCATATTTTCGAAAGCATCCATTTTCTGGCCTAAATTTGTATCTTCCGAGAGAGTTTCAACTACAACATCTTTATTTTCCAAATGAACGGAATCCGAGAATGACGATTCCCCGTTTGGCAATGTTCCAGCGGTCGACATATCATTTTCAGATTCGAAACTAAAATCGTCAAATGTTGTATTTTCAATCGTTTCAATCTCGAATTTCGGCTTAAATTTACGACGCTCTAAAACTCGCAATACATGCACAGTTTCCCAATTTGGATCTTGTAAGAGACGGGCATATTCACAGGTAAGAGAGATTCGATTTCGATACTGACGAGTAATCCCTACAATATCAACAATTGCCCCCGGTTGAAGATGTGCATAATCTTCGATAGCAATCCCCCACAATGTCCCCCAAATTCGCCCAGTCCCATCATCTACTTGAAATGATAATCGGGTATTTTGATTGAAGGAATCGTCTAAAAACGAGTCTTCTGCATTATCTTGAACCGGTTCTTTTCGATCTAAGACAGTCCCACAAATTCTTACGCGTTTTATCCGTCCATACCGTGTGGAGACCATCTTTTCTTCTTCAATCCATTGACCCTTGGTTAGATCTTGGATTAAAACGCGCATCACGGGAAGTCGTTTAAAACGGGATGCATCATTATTCATACTATCAAGACTCATGTCGTTTCTCTCTATCGTTACTAAACATCTGGGATTATAAAAATGCAGATATTTCCCCCCAAATAGTCAAATTGCTATGTGGAGTTCTATGTCCGATTCTTCGGATTTTTATCTCGATCAACTGGTGATTAAACTGTACAAGGTCAGGTAGATGATACACAAACCGATATGAATTAACGCGAACATTCCGCCCGTTTTCAGCAACGATTTATAGGTAAATCCTGATACTTTGTGTTTCTGGGCTAAATTGAGTGTCATCAAATCACACGTCGCCCCTTGGGGTAAGAGATTGCCCCCTAAATTAATACCAAAGAAAAATGCAATCAAAATAATATTGGGTACTTCCCCAGGGAATAGATTCCGCAAAACTATGATCAATAATACAGCTGTGGGGTTA
>JABCSI010000174.1 GCA_018238965.1 Promethearchaeota archaeon | reverse complement strand
CGAAACTTGCTGTTCCAACATCTCGATTAACTCTGGATCCGATAAAAGGATTAGGGTGCCGATAATTAACACGATCCAATATGAAAGGGAAAAAACCCATGCCATGATGAGGATCTTATTTCGTGGTTCCGAACGTCGCGCCCGAACTGCCATTATGAGGGCAAAGGTTTGGAAAAATAAACTCAGAAGAACCAAAGTTTGGAAAAAGAAGAAAAGCCATCCCAAAAGTGCGAAAATGAGTGCCATCTGTGATCGAACAGGTACATGGGCAGGAATATTTAACTGTCGGAGTAAAGAATCCCTCAATGAATTCGGAATTAAGGACGGCAAACGGGAATCAGGTAAACGAGAATTGGGTGAACGAGAATTTGGTATGGATGAATTCGATGAAGGTAAATACGATGAAGTGGGCCCGTTTCCATTAGAATCTTGCTCAGAAAGGGAAAATTTAGCAATTTCTTGAATTTTCACAGGATAATATAAAAACTTGGAATTGTTGTTGGAACGCATTATTTGTCGCTGCTGGCGGACACCTACATTGCGTGAGGAACCATCGAGGGGAATTTTAGCACATTGGGAGCATAACTTCCGAAAATCGACCACATTTTCAAATTTCCCGCAGATATTACAGTATGGCATATTCTGAGATCCCCTAGGGTAAACTAATACAGCCTCGATTTTATGTTTGTGGCTTTGTTGTTTTTATTGCCTTTGTTTCCACTGGTTCATAAGTAAGACTGCATCAGGTTCCAATAAAGGACTTTCATTTATGATAATGGGAGTCAATGAGCGATCCTCTATCAAATCAAATAGTGGCGTAATTGAGGGACCCCAATCGGAGTTTTGATTGCCATGATGCTTTTTCTCCCCTTTTCCGGTATATTCTATGACAGAATAATGAATATGGAGATGTTGCACGACATGATGACCCAATTCCGACTCGAGTAAATCAAATACTGGGCCATAGAGGGAGGATCCTGTCTTTTTCCCGAGATTACGGGCAAAAATATGGCCGAAATCGATACAGGGGCGAGTTTTTTGCAATCCCACTGTTTTACATATTTCGATAATCTCTTTCACGGTTCCCATTTGTCCATGTTTTCCCATTGTTTCAGGGCATAAGCATATCTCCTTGAACTGGGATCGAAGATCCGGGTAAAGATCACCGGCCATTTTGATTCCCCCTTGGATTCCGGAAATTATCTGAGTAAGTTTCTTCTTCACAGGAGAAGTTTGCCCCTCAGACATAAATTTGTCCATACCGCCTTTCTTTTTCAGGGAACCATAGGTTCCGGGATGAACCACAATCCGTTTTGCATTTAGATATGTTGCCCACGCGTAGGAATGGGCAACGCGTTCAATGGATTTCTCGTAGATTTCCGGATTTTCGCTGGTTAATGAAATATAATATGGAGCGTGGAAGCTAATCGCGATGTTTTGTGCCTCCGAATTCTTTCTAAATTTGGCATACATGTCACTGTCGCTGAAGTTCGCCATTCTTCCCCCGGGAAATTCGTATGCATTAAGCCCCAAACTTGCCAAATATTCCGGAATCTCGAATCTTTTACCATTTCGGAGTTTCCCTCCTTTTCCAGGCATTTTGAATAACTCTTTATTTGCTCCAGTAGGC
The DNA here is from genome assembly GCA_018238965.1 of Promethearchaeota archaeon. Lineage (GTDB taxonomy): Archaea > Asgardarchaeota > Lokiarchaeia > Sigyniarchaeales > Promethearchaeaceae > Harpocratesius. The sequence continues at coordinate 6,973 of JABCSI010000174.1, read as the reverse complement.
CCGATTCGTAATCCCCCTTCATTTTCAAAAACCATAAAAGATTCAAGGCATCTTTGGATGAAAAATTTTTCTGTTATCGATATATCATATATGAAAGAAAACATGAATGGGAAATATGGATGAGATATGAAGGAGATTCATGAAAGATAAAGGTGAAGGGAGGACCATTGGGGGGAATGGCCACCCTCCCTTCGAGGGTATTTAAAAATGAGAAAAAGAGGGAGTTTTGTTTGTTTCTAGTTGTTTGTTCCTAGATATTTATACGCAAATCAACCTATTTGAACCTATTATTTTGGAAAAATAGCAGTAATTTTAGAATAATTTTCCGATTATTTTCTGATTATTTTCAGATCGAATTCATTAGAAATTTACTAATCATTAAATGGAAAAATTGCTTTCATCACTCGAAGGTCGATTCTCAGAATAGCATTCCTCATCTATGTTCGCTAAAAATTGGCTGTAAAAATATTGAAATATTTACTTTCCATAACTAAATTATAAGAAAAGCATCTGTGATAAATTTAAAAAGTTGCTGTGATAAATTATGGATTCCAACTCACCAGTAATATCTTGCCCTGAATGCCAGAATCGTTTAAATCCCGAACTGATTGCCTTAGTTCTCAATGGACAAACTGTTTACTGTGAAGTATGTGGGTTTCCATTCCATGCAATCGAAGATGGTGAAGTAAAACCGCTGGAAAAGAAAAATAATTACAGTTATTCACAAAAAAACCTGACTAAGGATGAAGCGCAATGGATAGCGTGGAAGAAAGAATGGCAAAAAGTCAAAACACAAATCAAAACCGAATTTTCCACGGCATTTTCGGGAGTATTTTCGAAAAAATCTAAACACGAAAAGCAAGAAAAACAAGAAAGGCAAGAAGTAACACAAAAATTCGAAAAATCCACACAAGGATTTGAGTCATCTTCCCCTTCCCATACCCACACTCCCGCTCCAAGCCCTATCCCTACTTCAAGACCTATTCATTCTCCCGCACCTCCAATTAAACCCAAGGATCAGGAGAGCGTTAAAAATTTACATACTGCCAAGAGCGTTCTAGTTGAATTAAGTCCATTCTATTACGCCTTCATTATCATAATCACCTTTTTTACATCTTTGAGTTCAGGCTCCTGGCTTAACTTAATGGGGGCATTGCTGATCGAATTCTTCATCGTAATCTATGATCATAAAATATTTTTACCCCAAGATAAAGAGAATAAAGTTTCACATGCAGGGATTCCCATGATTATTTTTGGTCTCTTCAGTCTTGGGGGCTATGGAATTGGTGTTTTCCTGCTTGCACGGGGAATTCTAAATCTTCTTCTTTTTCTGAAGGAAGCCCAAGCAATTTCCTCAACCCATCCAGTAATTGTTGATAATTCATTAGGTAAAGCGATATGGATCCGAGAAATTCTGTATTCCTTCATCCCCTATGTCTTTGAATTATATATTGTCTTTCTATTGGCAGGAGTAATGAAGGATTTAGGTGCTCTAATTCAATATGGACAAGATTTAGGCGGATTCCTTTATGCACTCATCTCAGGAGGGATTGTAGTTTTGGTGATATATCGTCTGATCCTTCCCACCCTCCATAGCAGTCCAGTTGAGAAATTCCCGACCGACAAGGCGATTATTCTTATTGTATGTGGAGTAATTACCCTGAGCACCGGTGCAGGATTTGTTTTCATTCTGGTTGGCATCCTAATCTTAGTTTTACAAAATATGCTTCAAAATACTATAATAAATCTACCCGATGTTAGGGACATCAGAGAAATATCAAACTCACTGGTTATAGAAGGTGTTAATCCAGATGAGAATGAAGTAGCTTCTTCTCAAAAACCGGCACACATAATCCAAAAACCAATAATTAAAGCCCAAAAAATAGTAAAACCAAGAATCAGACCGCATAGAATTGAAGAACCAATAATTAAGCACCCAAAAGTACAAAAACCAATTAGACGTTTTAATCCCCAAACGGGCGCCCCCCTTTTCCATGATACACACCAAGGGCTTAAATCTCAGAGTAGTCGAGTAATATTTTCCCCTTCTGAGCACACAGATGATGGAGAAGACATATCCCAACTTAATATCAGAGTTGTTCCCGATCCTGGTAAGATAACAGATATGATATTTACAATATTGCATCCTTCCATACGTAAACGGTTAATTAACTTGTCGATTAGCGAGAACGAAAAAGATAATTTGGCCAAATCGTTTCTATATCTGACACAGGATGAACAAAAACGATTCATGTCCGAATTGGAGCAAGTTAATACTTCACATTATGATTATTACGCAGAATATATAAAACGGATTCACCTCTTACCAATAGCTAAGGATCAGCAAGATTTTCTTATCCAGCAATTGAATTATTTACCAGATCAAGAAATAGAAGAATTCATAAGGGTTCTGGAAGAATTAAGCTAGTGGTAAGTATTTTTTTAAATGATTTGGAGAAATTAATTTTCCTATCCAAACCAAGTTAAGTTAACACCATATTATACAAAATCGATATCAAAACCAATACATAATCAATATACGGGGGAGCAAGATGGCGGAAAAGGAACTCCATAAAAGTGAAGGAAATCAGGAATTGGAAGAGGACAAGACAACCCTCATAAAGAAAGAAACCCCCGATTTGGATCCAGATTTCTCCAAAACCACCCCCTTAAATAAAAAGAGCGCAAGTTTGAGCGCCACTCCCTTGGAATTGGCACCTTTTCCAAAATCATCACATATAGAGCAAAAATCAGGGGAAAAAACAATTCAGGCTTTCAAAGCGGCGAAAATTGATCCCATTGATAAAATTCAAAAGGATTTTGAAGGCTTGTCACCCTTGGAACGTGATGTATTAATTATCGCTGAAGAAATTTTAAAACAAAAGCGATATAAGGCAGAAGTTGTGGTAGATCGGGTCGAAACGATGAGCACGCTCATGGATAAGTTGTATTCCAAATGTATCGCAAAACTTACCTACACAAAGGGAATTGAAAAAGCAGAAATATTTAAAACAATTCAATCATTATCGAAAAAACGCTGGATTGTCACAGACCAACGAAGAACTCGGCGGGAGATTCTTGAAGCCGAAACTTTACAAAAGGTTCTTTCCTTCATTCACGATTATCCCGGCGCCCACGCTCGAGATGAGCGCATTGAGAATGAAATTGGAATTACACGAAACCCCTTTATTAAACACGTGATGGTTTTGGAAGCGTTCGGTTTGGTGCGGTCTAAAAAAATTGGTCGAACCCTTAATTACTTCTTATCCAATATTCCCGAAATTTTCGATGAATTTGTGGTTCTCTTCTCTAATCCGCTTGTTGTAAACATTATCAAAATCTTGCTGAAGGAAGAGGATGCAGGTTTATCCGAAATTGCCCGCCGGCTTGGGGTTTATCATGGTGCAATCCAGTACCACATAAAGGCCTTGGAAAGCAAGGATTTATTGTGGAAAGAAAATAATCGAATGCGAATTAACCGATCTCTATTAAAGAGTTATAACGATCTCTACAAAATTCCCCCCTTTGAGGAATTTAGCTAAATGTTATTAATAATTATATTCTGAAATGAAATTTTCAGTGATTAAGTTTTTCCTAGTTAGTTACATTGTTGTTTAACTTCCCAAAATAGAATATGGATTTCTTTTTATGTCTTAAATATTTGACAGTATGGAATTTAAATCGCTTATTCGGGAAAAACTGAACTCGGAATTTCGGAAAATTATATGTTTTTAAAAGTCATGGTGCCGTTACTCACCTATTATGGCCAATGAAATTGGGTCGACATCTATTTTGGATGCCGATGAAAAAATCCCGATCGCTCAACTTTCTGGCGTTTACAAAATTTTCAAGCAAAAAAAAATCGAAGTAATGGCCCTCCGTGGTATCGACCTAAAGATCTATCCCGGCGAGCTCGTCGTAATCATGGGCCCCAGCGGTTCGGGCAAAACCACCCTTTTAAACTGTTTATGCGGCATCGAGCGGCCGAATGCGGGCTCTGTCAAAATCAAAGGAATGGAGATTACAAAATTACGTGATGAAGGAATTCAAAAACTCCTACAAGAAGAGATCGGTATAGTGTTCCAATCCTTCAATCTGATCCCAAGCCTCACAGCGGCCGGAAATGTTGAACTTCCGATGATCGTATTGGGGCATCTAAGTAAGAAAGATCGAAGAACCCGAGTGGAAGATTTGCTAACAAAAGTGGGTTTGGACCATAGATTGCACCATCGACCAGCCACACTATCCGGTGGAGAAAAGCAAAGACTGTCGATTGCTATGGCTTTTGCAAATGATCCCGCCTTAATTATTGCCGATGAACCCACAGCCAACGTTGATTCAGTTTCTGCAGAGAGCATCATGGCGGTATTCAAAGAATTCATGGCTTCCAATCCCAATAAAGCCCTTTTAATTGTCACCCATGATCCTGCTCTCCGAAAGATTGCAGATTATACGCTTGTTATTCGGGATGGACAATTTGTCCGAAAAATCGAGTCAAAGGCCGATAAAGGGTCAAGATTTGATTCAGAATCCTATAATGAAGATGATTTTATTACCGACATTGATATGGCACGCATGGATGAAAAAACAACCCGGATCATTCAGCAAAAAAACTATCCCTATTTTAAAGATGTCAAAATCTGCCCAAATTGCCATAGCATGAATATATTAAAGAAAATGGATGTTTCCGAACCTTTCTGCCAAATCATCGATGCCAAAATAATACAGCGAGCGAGCATCTTTTGTAAAGAATGCAATGAATTATCTTTTGTGACGATTACGGCACATGATTTAAACAAAGTGAAGATTGAACGAATGGGATTCGACTAGATCTCCATTAATATCACCGAAATCCCTTTTTTCTCTCTTGACACTCGATAACGAGGTTTACACATGGGTTCATTAATGACATTTTATTGGAAAAAATCTATAAGGAATTTAAAGCAGCAATGGCTGGTGATCTTAAGCATAGGGATTTCGATTTCCTTGGTTGCCGGACTTGGATATTATATTGAAGCGGTATATAACCACCAATTTGACGAATCGTTCCAATTTATGCATGATATGGAGATTAGCCATGAACAGATATATGGTCGATCACATTCAGCCATCCCCCGTATGGAATTCACTGCAAATTTTCAGGATGATTATGAACAAGTAATGCACCAAATACAAATTTCTGGGTTAGACACTAAGTCAACATACCGATATGGCATTCTTAGTATGGAAGAAGTCATTTGGGTGCATGATGACTGGGAAAGTATCAATGTAAAGGATTGCACGAGTGAATTTGATTATCAAAGGAAAATGAATGCAACAGAAGTCGAATTTGCGGTATTTGATGAGACTTTTTATTCTTCAGATCGATTTCATGAGTATTTTAAAGTTATTGAAGGAAGAACCCCCGAAGATCCCCAAGATATTTTAGTTGAATATCGTTTTGCAATTCAGCATGGACTCAAAGTTGGTGAAATCGCAAATATAACACTACTCATAGGGTCAGATTTGGATGCCAATCCCCCCATGGTTGATTATGGTGATTTTCAATTAAAAAATGTTAATATTTCTGGGATATACGTGGCCATTTTAGAGGAATATATTATTGATACCGAATACTTTGTCTATTCCTACCTCTATGAAGATTTTTTAAAAGGTGAGCAAATTGAAATTTCGGAAGGATTTTTCGATGAACCGGCAATGTTTTCCTATTACAATTTTACAGGACCCGATATGGAGCACCCTTTCCAATTGTTACATCAAGAAATCGATAATGATCCAGAATATTATCAATATTTAAGGAGTGCTTACACCCGATCGGGATACATAATCCTATACAACCGGGATGATTTCCAATTCGACAAAATCTTAGATACTATGGCTCTAGTTAATGCCCAATCTTTTAATTTATCCCGATATTTACCAATGGATCATGGCTTTGTCGATATACTCAGTTTCCAGATGAATATTTTTTACCAAGAATTTAGGCAATCCAAAGCCTTCATTCGACTATTGTACATTCCTGTGTTGATTTTTACTCTGTTCATCAGTATCATTTTAATTCGATCATTTCGAGAAGAGCAAATAAAGCAGTTGTTTTACATAAAAACGTTAGGACTTACGGATAAAACTCTTAGAAGACAAGCTTTAGTAGAAGGCACATTAAAGGGATTTGTTTCTTCGTTCGCTGGACTATTTCTAGGTTTTGGGATATTCTATTTGTATGAATTCATGTTTCGAGGAGTTTTCATTTCAGATCCATTGGTGGAGCTCTCTCCTTATATCACAATGAATAATGTGCTGACTTCTATTGCAATTGGGTTTTTTATAAATATTTTGTCCATAATTCAGGTCATTCGTACAATTTCTAAAATGGTTTTTGAAGAGCTTGCACAAAATGTGAAGATTGAAAAATATCCGGCAAAATTTGATGAATTTATGATTTTTTCTCCAAAAAAAAAACTCAAGGAAAAATTCAACGCCCAAAATGAAGGTCAAACCTCGGCATTAATTTCTCACAATGATAAGATGAGCCTTTCTTCTGTTAAAATTTCTCAAGATTCGGAGAAAGACATTAAGAACTCAGTTAAAATTTCCTTTAAAGATAGGTTGCATAATTTATGGTTAGGATTTAAAAATAGCTTCTCGGATAACATTTATGAGGAGCAATATGATGAATTAGAGTCAAAAATTTCTGTAAAGTCATGGTTGTTAATTGGTATTGGGATATTACCAATAATTTTCTATTCTCTGATAAGTTTGAGTTATATTTTCCACTATCCTGATTCTCTTATTGATACTATCAATGTCTTGGAAAATAATATGGAATTATTGCAAATTTTGCTGTTTTGTGGTATTGTTTTGATTATTGTCGGATTAATCCGGATTTTCGTCGTGGAAAAACCTAAATTTTATGCAAAATGGTCGAAATTTCTTTCTCGAGGATTACTCAAGGATTTGGACAAATATGTTGGCG
>JABCSI010000370.1 GCA_018238965.1 Promethearchaeota archaeon | reverse complement strand
ATAGGTATTATAAATGTGGCAAGAGTTCAAGTAGAAATCTGATTAGATGGCATATTACAATAATTTGAAACTGATAAATTCTATACAGAAGTAGCCGTTGGTAATGATCCTGTTGGTGATGCTGATGTTCTTCGGTGGCTGTGCCGGTTCCACCGGGGGTGGGATGAAAATGATCCGGATCATGATCGTGGCCAGGGTGGCGATCAATCAGTTGCGCAAACTGACACAGCCGCGCTTAGTGGCGCCGGTGAAAATCGGCAACGAGGCGACGGTCAAACTATCTGTAAATGTTCTTTTCTTTTCCATCTTCGGTTTCGGTGACCCACTCGACAGATTCCCAGCGAGCTCCTGAGGCGATAGGTGGAATTTCAGAAGGATCAATATCCATTTGTTTCCAATTTGTAAGAGTATTCACAACATCTAGATTTACCAATTGCATCTGAAAATCGGATTTGTTTTCAAAGATCATTCGACACGAATATCTATCGGGATAATCATCTTGTCGTTGGATCTCTATACCAACAAAATTGTTGCTATATGCATCGAATTTATCAATTTGTATCCCCGTTAGGGCCTCATGGGTAAAATATTCCACGAAGACTTTCCCAGTATTGATTTTCTCATCGGCTGAAGACACCTCAATCGTCATGTTCATGCCAATGGTGACTTCCTCCTCCGGAGCAATTCTATCAATGGTCCATTCAACAAAACCATCCACAATCTCGGCGGATCCTGCAGATGAATCTAAGACGTCCACGTTAGCATATCCTTCGGGAATTTCTTTCTTCACCTTCGCATCCACTAAATCGAAGTCTTTGGTATTCCTGGCCGTAAGTCGGAATAAAATACGATTTTCTTCACTGGTTGACAGGGAGTAAGTTTCGAGCTCTTCGTTATTTTGGGTAGAAATAAATTCGGTGATTTTCAGAGCCGGTAGTTCAAATTCTTCAATTTCATATTCAATCTCTTTTCTATTCCCTGGATCTAAATTCTTGATGGAGATTTCATCATCAATAGAGACGGGTTTATCCTTTTCGAGGGTCAAATCAATGTCCCAAATATTATCGGTTTCGGAGGGGTTCGTAATATTGAAGAGACCTGAACTTCTACGATCTTCCTCAATATCCTCCTCCGCGTTGAATTCAAAATGAGTCTCTATCTTTTCAATAATTTCTATCGGAACGAGTTCCCCATAGGCTCCTTTCTCTCCTAGGATGATTTCTCCTTCTTTCTTCCCACTGGCTGAATCATAAGTATCTATTCTCCCAGTACTTGGATCTTGATCATGATATTGAATTTCCCGGCTGGCTCCACCTTGGGATTTCATCGTTTCGGCTTGTGCACGTTCATCACCTTCACTGGTCGAAAATCCAGATTGAGTACCAAGTTTCATTTGATCTGCTGTAGATTGAACTTTCTGGAAAAATTCATCTAAGGGTTTTTGATCCCTGCGTCCAAATTTAACATCTGTCCGTTTATTATTGATTGCTTCTGTAATTACGTCTTTCGGTAAATTTCCGGGAGCAATATGTCCAAAACGTGCGAAAAATTGGTCGGAACTAATTTTGAAATCGCAGCTCAGGGTTTTTTTATTCACAACTGCAATTCCTACATCTTTAATAGAATATTCTTGCGCCATTCCAATACTTCGCCTTTGTTTCCCCTATTGTTGCTATGGTAATGCTGATTTAGTCACTTGTAATTCTTATTACTATCATTGTTGATTTGTCGTTATAAAGGTTATTTTATCATTTGATTCACTAATGCAATAAAAGATAACGTATTCCATAAAAAACTCCATACAAAAAGGAAAAAAATACATGAAAACATAATCAAAAAGAGTAATTTGACCGGGGGCTATTTATCGGTTAAGTAATTATTAAATCAACCTGTAGATCATTCTATGAATTCTTCAATCAATCTCTCAAGAAACGAGCGGTAAACGGGGTTGATATTAAGGTTGGAAGTGTAGATGCCAATAGATGTCGCATAAACCGTGGATCATATTGAACACCCTTCGTGCTTTTTAAACTGGCGTATCCGTTGCCGCGCTGAAGATGATCTGATGTCACTACAACATATTTTCGAAATGGGTCTATGGGTTGCCCATTAATGGAGACTTCCCGAATTTTGGGAGAAGTAGACCCTTCGGAAGAAATTTTTACCTGAACATTAGCCGAAACCGCCAGATTCCCTAAATATCGCCCCCGAAATCCATCTCCCTTTAATTCCAAAGACTGATAAGATTTTTGTAGCGAATTTTCCAGAGCCTTCAGTATTTGATTCCCCTGCATTTCAACACGCGTTGGATTAAGGGGTGACGGGCTGAGTTCCAGAAGGGTCATCTGAGATACGGGGCCTGGTTCCAAACCATTTTCCAGAATCCCGCTGTTAATAAAAGCGAAATCGGCCGGAAACACTGTGAGCAAGGCGTCAGCCAAAAGATTGGTCAATGCGTTTTCCTCATTAAAGGAATGCTTCAATGCTTTGGGCAGTTCAAATAGAGGGGTTTCCAAAAAGGCGA
>JABCSI010000369.1 GCA_018238965.1 Promethearchaeota archaeon | reverse complement strand
GTCTGGAGGAGGAAGTCTTACTAGTAACCTTGATGTTGGAACTGGTGGTTTGATAAACGCAATAGGTGGAAATATTCAAATTAATATCACTTTGGAAGACGGTTAGGGTGGCATTTTTCCGGAATGTGGGTTGTATTTTGACGAGCATTGTCTCTTTTCACCAAATATCAATTGTTATTCAGCAATATTTAATTTATTACACGATGTATTAATATTTTCCGCGGTTGGTGAGAATTTGGGAAACCGCGGAATCCAGAGGTTGAATCAAATCCTCAAAAAAATCATTCCCCGATAGGCTCAATCGTTCCCGAAAATTCTCCAGTCGGGCGGTTTGATTTTGATACAATCGAGAATATTCGTCCTTAGAACGTTTGATGACAGAATTCCATTCTCCTGAGAGGGAAGATGACCTAGAATCAGGTGCTGGAATATTTACAAAAATATCATGGGGGTCTTGGGAAAATAGCCCAAAATTCAGAGGAATTTTAAAAAAGACGAATTTAACACTATTTTCAGATAGAATTGTAAATTTTTGAGATGGCTCTTTCCCTAGGGGAATAAAAACACTACGGGAAAGAGTGTCAGACAGCTGGGATTGGAAGGCTAATTTGATCCGATGTCTTATTTCTTCCGCCGTGGGAAATTTGTTTTTATCCACAAGTAGGGATCCTTGGAGCGTGAGGTTTACCGAGTACTCCCAAAGAGATTTAGAATTGGGATCTTGGGTGCCCTTGTCCAAAATCTCTTTAGAAAATGGAGGAAGATCGAATTTAAGAATACTATTATTTTGAATTGCCCGTTTCCATTTTTTGGAATTAATGGAGTTGAGAGCATGTTTGCGATTGACAGAGTTATCAATAGAATCAATAAAACTGACCTCAGATCCCTTCAAAAAATCCAAACAAAGGGGCATCAAAAGGGGCACAAGCTGATTCGGAGAAGAAATGGGGTTTGTTGATTTTACATGAACATCCCATGAAGCATTCCAGAGAGAAAATTTAAATCTCTCTTCTGAAAAGGATTTGAATTCTACAGATATTTCATGAACGGATTCCTTGTCTTTATCTAGGGAATACCACCGCGTAGTATTCTCCGCATCTTCACTTACGGGGAAAGGATTAGTCACGGCACTTATCATTTTTGGATAAAGGGCAGAAAACCGGGCGAGGGTAGCATTGTCGGTGGAAGAATGAAAAATACGATTGGGATGGGAATGGTAAATACCTATAATTCCCACACCTTCTGGTAACACTGCTGAAACATCCTGGAATTCGATAGGATCGGGGAGAGCACCGATCTCCGATTGGTGAGTATATTTCACGCATGGGATTGCTGCCCATATATAGGAATCGCCATTGGAAAATTCTGTCCCAAGTAACCAGCCGTATATCTCTTTGCTGGAGGTGGAAGCATGATGTTTGATGATAGTATCAACTACGGGATTTACAAATAAGTGGGATTTTAAGGTTGAGGGGGGAGAGGAGCGTGTCATTTTAAAATTCTTCCAAGATAAATTTTTTTAACAATCAGTATCATCATCACTATCGCAAGTGCTACACGCGCTACAGTGGGGATCCCGGGATGTTTGAAATTGATGAAAATCGCCGGTGAGGGCATTGTAGGTGATATAATCCAGAACCGTACCCAATCCGAGCAGAAATTTTAGTGTTTCTTGGGTTTGGATCCCAGCAATAATAGCAAAAGTGGTAGGTAACGAGGCGACACAAGATGCACCACGTTCGAGATTCTCATTAGTGCCCTTCACCCGAGCCACACACTGAAGGCAAGCTGTTTTTCCAGGAAATATGCTTTGGACAAATCCCGAAAGCGCTGAACGTGATACTCCTGCATTGAACAAGGGTTTTTTATGATTAATACATTTTTGATTTACGAACATTCGGGCAGGATAATTATCCACACCCATCAGTACCGCATCTGAATTGGCTACGGCTTCATCAAAGAGATCCTCGACCCCAAAATTCATTATATCACCGTGGACTGGCCGAGTTTTCACGTCCGGATTAATTTGATTGATATTTCGGGCAATAACTGAGACCTTATCTTTACCTATATCACTCTCCAGAAAACCGATTCGATTGAGATTTACTGTATCCACCGTGTCTTTATCAAATAGATTCAATTGACCTACTCCACATCGGGCAAGGATATCTGCAGTGATCATTCCAAGACCCCCCACTCCCGCAATTGTGATCGTACGATTGGCCAAATCGGTCCAAGTGATATCATAACCAAAATCTTTTATGGCCTTGAGGCGCGTATATCGATCGGGTGCTATGTCGGGTGCTAAGTTGGGTGCTATGTCGGGTGATGATTTTGGTTCCATAATTGCGTTCTCCCAATTTCTTGAATTTTCTGGCTTGAGTTACATTTAGCACAGAAACTTATAAATGATAACTAGCCACAATAGAAATTGAGCTTTCCCCAAATTAATTTTTTTCTGCTAAATTAGAGAGTTCTTCGCAAAATTCATCCCAAATGCAACCATATCTAAATATAGAAATATGTCGGCA
>JABCSI010000173.1 GCA_018238965.1 Promethearchaeota archaeon | reverse complement strand
CGCAATCTCCTGCTGCATATATATCGGGATCGGATGTTTGGAGGAACTCATTAACCATAATTCCCCGTTTTGTTTCCAGACCCGCCTGTTCCGCTAGGGAAATTTCTGGGATGATCCCCATTTGTTGGAGGATCATATCACACTCCAATTCATCGCCGGATTGAAATCGGATTCCAGTGACGTGGGATTCTCCCAAGACTTCTTGGGCCGCTTTTCCACAGATTATATCAAGTCCCTGTTTCTCCAAGTATTTTTGTAATAGGTGAGATGTTCCCACATCCAACTGTCGGGGGAGTAAATGGGGTGCAAGCTCACAAATGGTGACTTTGGAAACCAGATCCCGCAAATGGTAACCGAGTTCAATCCCAAGTAATCCTCCACCGATAATTAAAACCCGTTTCACTCCCTTGTCGGTTATATAATTCCTTATTATATCTGCATTATCAATGTTGCGTAGAGTAAACATTCCATCAATGTCGGGATGCCCAAAGGGAAGTTTTCGTGCATTGCTCCCCGTTGCCAGAATGAGTTTATCAAAGGGGACTGAGGATTGGGATTCGGACTCCTGATCCTGGAACCAAACCAATTTTTGTTGGGGATCAATCCGCTCTATTGGGGTTTTAAGATGTAATTTAATTGAATTATCATCGTACCATTGTTGATTTCGCAATAGCATCTTGTCAAGGGGGCGTTTACCGGTAATATAATGGGGTAGAAAGATCCGGGAATAGTACGGATAGGGTTCCTGGGTAAAGATCTCGATCTCCTGATCCGGATCTGCTTTTCTCAATTTGTTAGCTGCAGTTTGGCCCGCCACTCCGTTTCCGATTATGATTACTTTCATGATATGTTCTCATTCCTCATTAGATTCTTGCAATTCAAATATCAAATTATTTAATTCCTCATACATTTTTTTTGCATCTTTTCGCCATCCCCTAATAACCCAATATCCCGATTTGACATTGAGGGAGAAAAATTGCCCCATCATATTCGGGAGTGGGAAAGTTTGACCAATTACCAAAATTACTTTGTAATGTTTCTTTGATAAGAAGAAGACATTCAGAATTATGATTATGCTTGCTAATACCATGGTGATTATAGAGATTAAATTCAACTGGGATATTTCTTCTTCTGTCAATAGATCAGCACTGTCTGCAACTTTTTGAAAAATCCATAGTGTTGCACCTGCAATTATCATCAATGCTCCTATTATTATGCTCACAATGTCGGGATAGCGGCACTGGTTTCGCTCCACCAATTTAATATCTTCAATTCTTGCCGTATATTCGCGAATCTTTTTCAGTCTCTTCATAAATAGCAAATTGAATTCCCTATTATAGATTATTCTCTTATTCGTTAACACCAGATATCTCTCTCCATAACCAAAGAGTAACAATAAACATATAACAATTATTATCCATAATCCCATTATAATATCAATCGCTTTCTGTGAATCTTCGGAGATTTCTTCAGAATTATGTCCTAAAATTATTAGAACTATGGGTAACAAGAAGGATAAAGTCCAAATGATCAATCCAAAGATAGAAGTTGTTTTATAGGGAATAAAAAAGGTTTTGATATGTTTTTCACCCGCTACCAGTTGATCCAGAATCTTTCGGGGTTGTGTGTCTGTGTCGGTCATTTTTCATTATTCACCAATCAAATTATATATACTATAGATAGGAACTCCATTAAATGGTTTTTTATTCCGCTTTGTAGTTAACTGAAAAAGGTCGTTATTGAAAATATTAGGCGATCCCCAATACTTCCTTTATATATTTCCCACGAACACCATCAATCCCGAATATCTGGTTGGTAATATACTCTCCCGTGTCATTGATCCGCATTACTGGGGTATATACCATGCACCCATCAATATCGCAGAATTTTTCCACGAATTTATCATCATCGAGAAGTCGGATTTTGATATCCGGATCATCAAGTGACCACTCTTCATATGGTAGATTCTCTTGTTTCAGCCATTGCTTCAATTGCTCACAGCGGGAACAATTGGGTTTTGAGATAATCTGAAATTGTTTCATATCCTATTTGCCACGCCCGAATTAAAATAACTTCCCAGAGAAATATTTTAGCCTTTCTTTGAAATCTATTATAAAATATTTGCAAGGAACTCCCTCTCACCTTGTTCTCAATAGCCTAAAGATTAAATTTTCCGAAGGGAAAGCTTACATATTATGTTTGAAGATATTCAGTTCGTTCACGAAGAAGGTTCCGTGAATAAAAATGATATTAGGTTATTCGCTTTATCCACCTGTGGGTTTTGCCGAAGAGGTATGAATTACTTGCGGGATCAAAGTATAACATTTAGTTATGTATACGTAGACAAAATTCCTTTCGAACAGAAGCAAGAATTGAAGGAAAAATTGAAGAAAAAATTCGAAAAACGTGTCGCTTTTCCCTTCGTTGTTGTTAATGAAAGTGTAGCCATGGTCGGTTTCCTTCAAAAAGAATGGGATTCGCATGTTATGTAAGATTAATCTCTACATAATGATTTTTCAACCAGAGTGATAATCTAGTTAATTTTACCGAATCCATTTGCTGTTTAATGTTTCCCTTATACCATTTCCCTTGCAAAATGTTATTGTAAAAGGTGAGCTTTTTTACTATGGTTTTTTTTCTATTTAATCGAGGCGTTTGAAAAATGTCAAAACCTATAAAACCAAAAACGAAGGACCAAACCAAAAAATTCATGGAAATGATTGCCAAGCACAACGGCTGGAAATTGAGCCGCGATGAAGAATTTTTGGATATTCTGGCCGAAGGACTAACCACTAATTTCAATCGATATGGTTATTATGTTTGTCCCTGCCGAGACGGTGATGGAGATAAAGAACTCGATAAGGATATAATCTGTCCTTGCGATTACTGTAAACCGGATCAAGAAGAATTTGGTCATTGCTATTGTGGGTTGTATTTAACTGCCGAATTTTTTGAAACAGGCAAGGAACCACAGGGTGTGCCCGAGCGCAGACCGCTATAAATCATGAAAGCGATAATATTACAACAATTAAAAATAATGGAATGAAGAATTGAAGAAATAAAAAAAAGAGTAATAAAAAATATTTAAGAAATCAAGAATCAAAAAATAAAAAGTGAAAAAATAATGAAAGCAATTGAAATAGCTGATGGGATCCATTGGATCGGGGCAAATATTTCTACAACCGATTTGTTTGAAGGAATTTGGCCCATTCCCCAAGGAGTAACCATCAATTCTTATGTCATCAAAGGTGATAAAATCGCCATTGTTGATTTAGTCCGTGATTGGGCGGGAGCTTCCACGTATTTGATCGATGAGTTGAAATCTTTGGGTATTTCACCGAAGGATGTTGATTATTTTGTCATGAACCATCTGGAACCCGACCACACCGGCGATCTGAAGGCGATGTTTGAACTATCGGAAAAAGTAGAAATTATTACCTCCAAGAAGGGTGTTCCTTTGGTTGAGGCATTCTACGGTTTCACGGAAAGAGTACGCGCAGTAGGAACTGGCGACACCCTCGACCTTGGGCAGGGGAAGATCTTGCACTTCTATGATATTCCCAATGTGCATTGGCCAGAGACTATGGCAACTTTTGAAGAAAGCACCGGAACCTTACTACCCTGCGATGCTTTCGGTTCCTTTGGGGCATTCAAAGGTAGTATTTTTGATGATGAGGTATCTGATGCCGATCATAAATTCTACGAACGGGAATCCTTACGATATTATGCCAATATTGTCGGCCCCTTTTCCAATTTCGTTCTCAAGGCGATTGAAGCAGTTGGAACCTTGGATATCAAGATAATTGCACCTTCCCATGGATTGGTATGGCGAGGAGATCCCGGTCGGATTGTCAACCGCTATAAGGCATACGCCAATTATATGAAGGATTACGCAGAACCAAAGATCACTGTTATTTGGGGTTCCATGTACGGAAATACAGAGTTGATGCTACGTGCGGTCCTGCAAGGTATAGCCTCCGAGGGAGTTTTGACCGAAATCTTTCGGGTACCCCAAGATAATATCTCTTACATTCTTGCTTCTGTGTGGGAATCGGCGGGATTGGTATTTGGAATGCCTACATACGAGTACAAAATGTATCCACCTATGCGCGATGCTTTAACTCACATTATCCACAAGAAAGCCATGCATAAAAAGGTGTTCAGGTTTGGATCCTATGGTTGGTCCGGTGGGGCTCAAAAAGAGTTTGATGGAATGATCGAAAAAATGAAGTGGGATATTGTAGAGCCCTTGGAATTCCAAGGAGGACCCACAGATGCAGATCTTGACCTGGCTTTTGAACGAGGTGCTGCTCTAGCGCGGGAAGTTAAACAAATTCCTATCAAATCTAAGGAATTTCCCTAGTTAAATACGTTCACTTAATTTTTTTTCTTTTGATTAAATTTTCGCTACACCTATACCATTATTCTCCCAAATGTTGATATATTGAAATTAGGTTCTTGGAATTGCGTTATTTCAAGAATTCCTTGAATATAATCCCTTTGGAAACTGCTTTTACTAGATGTATTACGGAAATCGCAATAATCCAAACGAGAAAATCAGGTTGAAGCAATGCCATAAAACTGAGATTAAATCCGGCCATATTTGCTATAAATCCGATTATAGAGGGAAGGAGAAAGAGAAACAGTGCGATTGCCAGGAAATGACTAAAAATCTCAATATACAAAATCTGGACTTTTTCCTTGCGAATAAGCTTGTCTTCAATCTTTTTTTGAGTATTTGACTTAAGCTTGCGGGTTTTCCAAACTTCTCTGCCAATGCTCGTAAAAATAATACCATCTAGGAGGAGATAGAGTACAAAATGGGAAAATCGAGGATTATATACAGAGCGTTTAATCACAAAACTCATTACATTGATGGCAAGGTTCTGATAGTATCCCATGTTGCCAAAAAAACTATTCACATTAATCAACACAACAACTCCTATTTTCTCTTCCATATTTATAATAATTTCTGCGTGATAGTCGCTCAAATCTCCTGAGATACTGAGAAAAGGGGTACCGTCCACAGTATAGTTGTGCCAACCCATCGCCCAGGTGAAATTATTCGTGAGAGAGGTTGGGGGAGAATGAAGCAATTGAAATGAAGAGGGAGATAAAACATCCCGTGTGTATGAAGAATTCCCTGGATTCATATGGACACGAATAAAGATCAACAAATCAGTGATGCTTGAAGCCATACCGTTGGAAGGCGCAGTTTCTGCCGTATATTCAATGTGTGAAGGGAAGGAGAATCCGTACCAGAGCCGGTATCCTTGGGCAAAATTGGGATCTTCTGTGGTAGTTTGGTAAGAAAAATATGTGTTATTCATCCCAAGAGGGGATAAAATTCTTTCTGTAATAAATTGACCATATGTTTGACCAGTAACCTGCTCAATAAGATAGCCCAATATCCGGTAATTTGCATTAGAAAATTGGTATACCGATCCGGGGGCAGCAATGAGTTCTTCGTCTGTCAGATTTTCAACCATCTTTGATAAAGTTTCTTCCGATTTTTCCTGAGCCCCCGATTCAATGGATATTCCGGATAAATGATAGAGGCATTGTTGAATTGAAATTTGCGCCGAATAGTTTGTATCCGCAACTTTAAATGAAGGGACGTGGGTTTGAATCGAATCGGTCAGATTAATCTCCCCATCTTCCATCAATGCCAATATTCCCATTGCGGTGAAGGACTGAGATAATTCTCCAATGAGGAACACACTGGAATTATCCACCATTTTGTCATCATTGTTGGCTTTTCCTACCCCTCCGGCATATAGAAATTGATCTTGTTCAATCACTCCTGCGGCAAATCCGGGGATAAGTGACTTTACTTTTTCATTTTGCATATAAAGTTCCAGATCATCGATATTTTCGTTGGCAGCGGCGAAAATAGCGTTGGAAGCAAGAAATATCTGAAAGAGAATAAGCACGGTCATAAAAATTTTGAATTTGGGGTTAGGGGAATGTCTTCCAATTTTTTGTAACATCGATTCTCAAGATGAAAAATTCATTGCCCTTAAAAAATAATATCAATTCTAGCGAAAAGGATTTGCCTAGTTTAATGAAATTCTCCAATTATTAATAATTGAAATGATAGTTTTGGTGATGGTATTTGATAGAAATACAGAAAATGACAGTTGAAGAATTTGATTCGATTATGGAAAAAACTCTTCTAAGATATATTTCAGATCTAGAAACTTATCGAGAAGAAATAAAAAAGAACATGGGCGTTTTGCCTAAAGAATTCGCAGAAAAGCAATGGTCGCAAATATTACCTGATGGTCTCAATACGAAAAATAATTATTTTTGGACGATTAGAAAATCCGATTCTGATGAAATAATTGGACAATTATGGTTTTTCCAGCGTCCGGAGAAAGATCAAACATTTATTGTGGATATATTTTTAAAGAAAGAGTATCGTGGAGCAGGTTATGGAACATTTGTTCTGAAATTTGTTGAAAAATTCGCAAAAATCGAACGGGCATCCAAAGTAATTGAACTCCACGTTTTTAAACACAATCCCAGAGCAGTGAAATTGTATGAAAGAATCGGGTTTAAACAAATTGCGGAGGATTATACTGGATTCCGAATGCTCAAAAAAATTTGAAAGTATTTATTTGCTTTTACGAATTCTAGCTATTAATGATATTACAATGGGAAGTAACTCCGGAAGAAATGCAAACGTTAATAATCGAGTTAATTATCTCCTTAATTGTAATAGGAACGTTGATGGGATTAATATTTATAAGAAAAAAATACCGGAAATTGACCCAAAAAGGGTTTCCCATCCTCATTTTAGGTTATTCCATTTATGCATTACATTTCGTGTTTGATTTTTTGGATACAGTGGCAATGAAAAAAATTGATGGAGAAAAAACTTTTATCTACTTATTTTTTGACTATATGGATGCGATATTCTCGTTTTTAGGGCTATTAATCATGGGGTTTGGGTTTTTCTCGATTGCACGTTATGGTATGGAAATCTGGGAGGCACCATCTGAATGATATCGGTTATTATTGCTCCGGATTTCGATTTTATTGATATTGTATTGGAAGGGTTGAGCGTAATCGCCTACATTTTCATATTATTCATGGCTTTTTATGCAAATAAGCGCAATCCTATCTTTAAATCCAAAGGTTTCCCAGTATTAATTTTTGGCATAGGATTCGGGTTAATTTCTGCCTTAATGGATTTTTATACTGAATTCTTTTGGATCGAAGAAAATTATGATCTCTTTAAGTCAGTAATGGTCAGTTTTCAAATTGCAAGCCTAGTCATCTTTGGATTTGCAATGTATTTGGTTTTTCGGTTCACTACGTTCATGTTGGGTGAAAAATTAGAATCGTAGGGAAAAATTATGTTACTGGAAATTTTCATAATTCAGAAAGGAACATCATTTCTTCTTGTCAGAAGGGCGTTTACGAAGAAAGAAATCCAAATGGAAGGAGCCTTATTTTCCGGAATGATCTCTGCCATTTCCTTGTTCACAACTGAATTGAAGATGGGAGAAATTCAATTTTTCGAAACTAAAGAAAACCGAATAATGATTCATCCTTTTGAGGATATAATTGTAGTGGGTATAGGGGAGGATAAGGAACGGGATCCTTTTGCAGAGCAATCACTCCGTAAAATAGCATTGAAATTTTGGGATATTTATTCCAATGTGCTTCTGGGCTGGAATGGAGACACAAATCTATTTTCTCAATTTCCTGCCATGATCGACGAAATTATTTACACAGAATTTGCCCAATACTACATATCTGAGAATTTTCCACAAAACCTTATCTCCGTAATTCGTAATATCCAAGGAAAATATGACTCTCATATAATTCAATTCATCGGAAAAAGCGTGGGAACGAGCCGGGCTGAAGTTGTGAAAGAATCTTCCCCAAAATTAGCAAAGAAACATTTCACGAGACCCCTAATAAAGGAATTGAATAGTTTTTCAATTTGTTCGATTTCATCATCAGACGAGAGGGAGTGGCAGATAGAGATGAAAATTAGCCCCTTTTCTCGTGGAATTACTAACCAGGAGTTCTCATGCGACTTCATCGTCGGTTTTATTCATGGGTTTGTGAATCGAGCTGACTCCGAAAAGAAATTCATGGTTTATGAACCTGAATGTACTGCCCGTGGAGATAAATTTTGCCTATTCAAGATAGAACTCGTCAATTTTAGCCTCCTAAAACGGGTTTGGGTTGAACATGACGATTCGTGAATTTAAAATAATGCAAACTTAATTCTCATCAATGATGCTGAAGAATTAAAATCCTATTTCGATTAATCTGAATTATTCTTAAGATGAATTTTGCTTCTTATTTTGATCTAAAAGCCATACTTTCATATGTTGAAAGAACAAACTTCCCTTTGTTGAGTAATTTTTCTCTTCGATTAATTTTAATACTTAGAATTGATTCTTGGGAAGATAGGAAAAAAGGAAAATATCCCAATTACTCAGAAAAACAATAAAGGAGACTAAATAATGATTGATTTCACATTAACCGAAGAGCAGAAAGCCTTGCAACTGAAAGCGCGGGAATTTGCTCTAAAGGAAATATTACCCGTTGTCTGGTATTTCGATGAGAAAGACCAGATGCCGCTGTTTGTTCTCAAACGGGCTTATGATGCTGGTTTGATGAATCTTGCAATCCC
>JABCSI010000172.1 GCA_018238965.1 Promethearchaeota archaeon | reverse complement strand
TCCTCATTTTGATCTATTAATTGTTGGGGTGTGATGTCAATGTTGTCATATTTTGCTAAGTTTTGATCTTTCATTGAGACTTTAAGCTTGCCGGTATGTAAATCATCTAAATATCTTGCCATTCCAGGTGTTTTTAGATCAGAGAGAAATTTTTTAAAATTAGTTTCCTTAAAACGACCCCCATTCGGTTTTATTTTACCTGCTAAGACACCTAGTAATGTTGATTTACCAATACCATTCTCACCTATGATTCCAGTAACCTTACCTTGGTTTATTATTGGTAATCCATAGAGTTTAAAGAGCGAATCTTCATATTGGTGTGTTGGTTTTTTATCTTCCATCCAACAAACCTCTGGGCGAAAGCGCCGTCTTTATTCCATAACAGATCCGGGAAAATCAGAACTTGCTAAAATGGGAAGGATGATGCGTTCACGCATGGAAATTCTTCTACTTCCCCTTTTGGATCTGATGGAGAAGGGGCGGGAGCGAACTTAATCTTCAACCAAAAAGGATCTTACAATTTTTTTGACTAATTATCCAAAACGTTTATATAGAAGATGGTTGATAGGTAATATGTAAGTGGTCTACATATATGTTCTTTATATATCACTATCGCTTGCACGAATACATACAAATTCAGAAACCTGTTTTGATAAATTTCATCATTTAGGTTTCGGCGAATTTGCTTTTTTTCTCAAAAAATACACTCTATTTCAGAGGAGAATTTCTATGACCGAAGAAAAGAAAATAGGAGAAGACGGATTGACTCCTGCTTCTCGACGTATAGCTGCAATAACAGCCCTAGCATTTGGTGGATTCACGGTTTTTATTGCACCTTTTCTCATCCAAGTTAATATGTCAAGACTTATAGAAACAGTCTTGGTACTTGGTGAGACAAATCCTATGTTGAAACTTACACCGATTTTTATTTTTACTTGGACAAATATTACAAGAGGGATTGGTGTGGTTGCAGGTATTGCTTTGATGATAATGGCGATACCTCTATTGAAAGGTGAAAAATGGGCATGGTCGGCGGCATTGAGTTTTATTTCTTTGCCCACGATATACAGCATTTTAATTGCTTTGCCCTATGTCGTCCAATGTGGTTTTCCGCCTCCCGCAGGGATATGCATTATTTTGGGAGTGGTGGCATTCTGGATTATGATAGTCTTAAAGGAAGGATCAAAGACCGAAAAAAGAGTCAGATTACTGGTTCTTACAACGCTGGGAGTCATAGCAGGCCATGTGAATGTCTTAATCATGCATGGGATCAAAGGAACCATTGATACGGGATTTGATGCTACCGTATTAGCGCCCAGAGAGGCGGTTTATGGGTTTGAAGTACCTATTAATTTTGTTGTGATGGTGCTATGCATGATTGCAATTCCGTTGGTGGCGAATAAGAAAGAAGCAGGATGGTGGATGTGTCTAGTAATTGGGTTCTCGCTGATCATTGCAAATGTGCCCCCACAAGTAATTCGGATGGAGACGGTTGATTTTATATTCGCCGCGATATTTGGAGCAGTACTGATAGTTTCAGTTTCAATACCAAAATTCAAACAATATTTGGTGGAATAAGGCTTCGGGAATTCCATTCCATTCTTTTTTTATTAATTATTTGGTCGCTCATGCATTCTTTGTTTCATTCTTTGATTTATTCATGCCATCACAAAATATTGAAGAACAGACATCGGGGCATCTTGTGAGTGTGAATCTGACGGAATTGTCTGAGAATGGACATTTATTGCCCGCAAATTGGAAGAGTTTCAACAAATCTTGATAATAATTGGCATTAATATCGGATATATTATTGGTTCGCCTTTATTGTATTAGTGAAACACCGATGAGTTACAATTCCTTCGTATTAGTTGCTGAAAAATTTTGGATTTATCTCAAGCAAATCTATGGGGAATTGTGGAACGAAATGTATACCGAAGAGAGTTTCTGGGAGAATGTATGTGTTCCTTTTCTGGAAGATACCCCTTCAGGAAACTTTTCCCAATTTTCAGGCGAATATTACATGGGAAATCACGCCTACGAATTAATGTAGGAAAATACCTTTCTGATTTTCAACGACTTTTCTGAATTTCAACGATCCTTCTTAATTTTCATGAGAGATCATTCTGCAGAAGATGATTTCAAAGGAAAATTGATGAACCCAATCCCCACCGATATTAGGGCCAATCCAACCCAGAGTGTCCACGAAAGCACTTCGTGCAACAGAACTACCGAAGCAAGAGTCCCAAATACCGGCGCGTATTCCCGCCAATTAGATGTGGACATAGGACCAACTATTTGGGATAGCCGTAGATCCCATAAAAACTTAGACCCTTACCACAACTTGGAGGAATATGAAATCTAGATTTTGCTCAACTTAGGTAAAAACATCCCTACCGATTGTCGGTATTTTATGAATTGCTCCCCGAAAAGCAATATTAAGCCGTTTTCCTCATATTTCGCAATTCGGTAATAGGGTAAAATGCCAAACAATAATATCAGTAGCCAAAAATTCAAAGTAAGAAGGGGCAACCCAATAAATCCCGTAATATACATAAAATATTCAGGATGGCGAACAATCCGATGCCCCCATGATGTAGTGAGGCGGGGTTGCTTATGATTTAGGTATAATCCCCGACCGATTCGACCGAAGATTGCGAGAATCATGCCAAAGGACATTATCACCATACCAATAATTCTTAGAATGTGAGAAAGAGAGAGAAAGAATGGAAAAGAAGGGAAAGAAGGAAAAATAGTGGTATAAATGTCAGCTCCCTTGGAAATCGCCTTGAAGGGGACAATATAGATGAACAGAAGAAAGATAAAAGACGCTATAGTATAGAAAAAAGCATCATGGATTTTTTGAAAGGAAGGGCTGGGATATCGGGAGCACTTTTCACGGCATAACATTATAAGATCCAAAGGCGCGTGAGAAACAATGTAAAGAACATCATAACTCAAAAGAAAAACAGTGATGATTGCCCACCATTGGAACATACAATATTTACGTCGATTATGATTATAAATGATTCGTACTAAAAATTGACTTTTTTCCTTTATGATCTCTCGTCTTTCTTTTGAAATATTATCCTATCTTGGGTATTTTGTCCGAATCCCGGGAGTCTTCGTTTTAATTTGCCGAGATTGGGATTCAAGATCTCTCTGGAGTGATTTAACCTTTCGCATTCGGTCATCCATTTCTTTTTGCACAGATCGAATTTTTTTCTTTTCTAGATTAATAGAATCTTGCTCCCGACGCAGAGCCTTCTTTTCATCCTCGATCCTTCGATTATCCCCCTTGAGTTTTATATTGACGGAGGCCAATCGATCGTTTTCATGCTTCACCCGATCCCAATCCCGCTTGGAATCATGAATTTTGTTATCCAATTTACGAAGTTGATTCTCACGTTTGGGTATTTCACGATTAAAATTATTGTAATCCCTTTCTGCTTTACGCCCCTTGTCTCGAATTTTGTCAAGGTTCTTTTCAGCCGACTTCTGCATTTTTCGAATTTTCTGATTTTCATCTTCACGCTTTTTTCGAAGGGCATTCTTTTCATTTTGAATATCATCCTTTGCTTTATTCAGGGCATCCTTATCTCGATTCAATTTCCTCCGATCGTCCTGAATTGCGGATTTTTCTCTCTGCAGGGTTCGCACGGCGTTTTCCAATCGTGATTTTTCATCCTGGATGGATTTAGTTTGTCTATTTACTTTATTTAGTTTATCTTTGGCTTCGGAATTAGCATAACGTAATTTTTCTCTCCGATTTTCGAGATCCCGAATATCCCGCTCCAATTTATCCTGATCGTAATTCAGAAGATTGACTTTTTTCTTGGCATCCTTGATATCCTTACTTGCGGAAACTTGTTTCTTCTCAAGCTTAACCTTTTGTTTAAAAATATCTTCCTTTTGATCTCTAAGTTTATTTTCTTTGCGCTTCAATTCACCATTATTATCATTAAGTTGATGTGAAATTCGGTTCAATTTGTGCTTCTGATCTTGGAGAGTTCTACTTTGACCCTTGGTGGACTTTTCCAGAGACTTTTGTTCGTTACGTAAATATGTTAAGTCTTGGATTAAATCTTTTTTCCGAACTTCCAACTCCTTGAGATTGTTCTCCTTCTTGATCAAACCTTCCAGAATCCTTCTCCATTCCTCTCTTTCTTTTTCCAGTTGTCTTCGTTCCAGTTCAAGACGTTTCCGCTCCCTTACTATACCAGAGATGTCGAAATTTGACACATCTAAATCTTCGGGAGTCTTGGAAGAGGTGGAGGGTGTTTTAGTCGAAATGGGGGGAGTTTTGGTGCGAATCTTGGGATTTATTTTAGTTTTTTTTGGCACGGTCATCACGAGAGGTAAGTATTTAGGAGAGAAAAAATGTTTAAAATCTTAATACTATCAATTGATTAAGTGAATTATCCTCAATAAATTTTTATTGTGGGAATTTATGTCTATCAAGAAAGTAAAGAATAATCATTTTTTTTTTTACCAAAAAACCAAATATGTGATTAAATATGAGCGAAGACGATTTAGACGACTTTGATGAAGATTTAGACGAAGACCTCGAAGCACCTGCTACCAAGACCCCAGCAATTGCTTCGAAGACGCCTGCGACCCCTGCTAAGTCTGGGGGCGATGATATCTCCGTTTTTTTCATGTCGACAATTGGACCCGGAGAAAAGAAGCAAAAGCTCCTAATTAACACCGGCAATGCTGTGGGTGACATCAAGAACACTGTTGGAAGTATTTTCGGCATCGATCCCAGCGACTTTCACCTTTCCCACGGAGGAGTGACTATGGATGAGGGTAAATTTGTGATGGATTACCCAGTTAAAGATGGCGATACTGTCTTATTAATCCCAGCCAGCACCGCAGGCAAGTAATTTTGAACGATTTATTTATTCTTTTTTTTATCTTCTCAGTTCCTTTTGTATATCTTGAAAACAACTCAACATGGGAATGAGATTAATTTTTTCTTTCCGATACTAACATTCACGATTCTAACATTTACGACACTAACATTTACGACACTAACATTTACAACACTAACATTTTCGATTCTTACCGACTACAGACAAATGGAGCTACGATGATGACAGATACAAAGGATTCAGACTTTTTCTCAGATGATTTGAGTGAAAAAGAACGGCAGTTATACGATCGGCAATTTCGATTAGATGGATGGGACCAGCGCATTTTGAAAGAATCTCGGGTTCTTATCGCCGGCGTGGGGGGATTGGGATGTGAAATTGCTAAGAATTTAACCATGCTCGGAGTGGGCCACATTGATTTGGTTGATTTGGATATTGTGGAATTTTCCAATTTAAACCGGCAAATTCTGTTCGTGAATGCCCAAATGGCCCAACCTAAAGCCGTAGCAGCTGCCACGATGCTCCGAAAAATTAACCCGAACATTACGATAAAGTCATACCATTCCACATTAGAGCGATTGCCCCCCGTCCTATTTAAGAAAGCCGATGTCATTATCGGAGGATTAGATTCCAAACAAGCTCGAATTAATCTTAACACCCAAGCGATTCGATTCAACAAACCTCTGGTAGACGGAGGAGTAAGCCAGTTCAATGGGCACGTTTACACCACATTTCCAAAAGAAAATGCCTGTTATGAATGTCATCCAACTTCCTCAACCGAAAGCGACGAGATGGCTGCCTGCACCGTGGTGGGAATCCCCCGTAAACGGATTCATTGTTTGTTTAAGGCGACTATGGCCTTTGAAGAGAAGTACAGCAGAGAAGCAAATGCCCAGGCACTTAAGGATGTTTTATACTTACAAATATATGCGAACGAAATGGCGGATAAATACGGATTCAAGCCCCCCTATACTCAGAAGGAGATCGTGAAGATAGTGGATCACCATGAGCCGGGAATCATTACCATTAACGCAGTTATTGCCAGTTTGCAATCCCAGGAAGTCTTGAAAGTTTTGTTCAATCTTAAGGATAATAACGCTATCGGGATCGCCTCGAAGCAATATATTATCTACAACGGGATGACCGCACGCTTTTATCATATAGATAAACCACGCAATCCCGATTGTCTCCAATGCGGAGATCAAGTACTCCATGAAATGTTTTATCTCCGATGGGATCAACCCCTATCTACAATTATTTCCGCATTACAAATGAAGGGATATACCCTCGACGAGGAAATGGAACCAATCCTCACGATTCCGGGTTTTGATATATTAAGAATACTGGATTTGGATGAAAATGCAAAAAAAAACAAACTCCATTCTCTATCTTTGTTAACTCTCTCAGGGTTTGTGGAGGGTGATGTCTATGTAACTATTCGGATCTTCAAAGATAAGAAGAAGAAGAAGCAATAGAAGAAAGTAATAAAAGAAGAAATATAAAAAACAATAGAAGAAGCAATAGAAGAAACAATAAATAGATTAAGCAGTAATTGTTCAAAGTTAAGAAAAAAATTGTAATAAATTTCAAATCTTTACAAAAAAGTTATTAAAAAATAAATTGAAAAGAGATAAAAAGTTGAATTAAATATGAGTCTACGACAGAAAAGAATCGCACAAGATTATGCCCGCCTTAAGAAACTCTATAAAGACGGAACAATCAAGCAATTGAAGGCCTATAATCCGAAGAAGAAGAGCATAGATCACTTGAAAATTTTATTGAAGGCACCAAAAAAAACTGCATACGCCGGGGGGCTGTTTAGGCTCGAAATGCGCTTTCCTCCCGAATATCCAAATCACCCTCCTTATGTTCGATTACATACTCCAATCTGGCACCCCAATTTTTGGCCGAAACCATCCGAATATCCGGGACAACGCAATATCTGTCTTGCACTTGTAGATCCGAATTATATTGGGCAAAAAGGTGGTTGGAGCCCTTCCAAGACCGCAGTGACCGTTATCCAAGCAATTATTGCAATGTTGAACACCGAGGGACAATATATTAACCCCACAGATGTTTTTAACGAAAAGGCGGCGCTGGAAATGATGGGTAACCGTAAGAAATTCGATAAGAAGGTAAAAGTACTTGTAAAAAAGTACGCAAACAAGAAGTGGTAAAACTATGGGAGATCCCGGTAAAAACGATAATGGCACTGCCGATGTTAAGGAAATGAAGGCAAAACTGAAGGCAGAATTGGTCAAGCAACTCAAAGAAGAAATTAAAAGAGACATTTTGGCCGAAATTTATCAAGAATTGAAGGAAGAAAGTAAAATTCCTGAGATGAAGGTTAAAAAACCGGCTTTTATTAAGCCAGATCCTAAACCAATCAAAGTAGAAACTGCAAAAGTAACAGCCAAATCTGAGAAGGTTCAGATAACCGTCAAAGCCTTTCTTAAGATGGCTAGCCACGCAAAGAAGTACGCGAATAGCAAAATCCCAAAGCCGAAATGGATTGAGGTGATCGGGCTAATGGCGGGAAAGTTTGAAGACGGAAATGAAGAAGGCACGCTGATTATTGAGGATGCCTATCCTATGGGACATGGGAATTCAGTCTACGCGGAAATCAAGGATTACGCAAATTTCACCCGAGCCTTCAATGATTTGAGGAAAAAAGGGCAGTTTATCTGCGGGTGGTATCACAGTCATCCCAGTTACGGTCTATTCCTCTCGGGAGAAGACATGGGAACCCAGGCGCGATACCAAAAACTCTGGAAAAAGTCTTTGGCGTTGGTGATAGATCCATATCAGATTGATGGAACCTCCTTTGGGTTTGACATCTTTCGGGCGAATCTACATACCCAAAAGTGGTATAAGGTACCCTTCTCCTTCAAGGACAATTTAGATAAGAAAGTTTTGCCAGATTTATTGGAGTTCATTAACCCGGTGATTGATGGAAAGGCTTTGTTTCTGGAATATGATTACGATACCTTAAGTGGATAAAATCGACAACTGCCGTTCCACATAAGGAATGAGATATTTAGGATTATTTACTTTAGTATAATGAACTTTAGTATAATGAAATTTAGGATCACGAAATTCAATGAACAGAAATATTCAAAGATATGGAATTTACTTAGTTATTCTAATTATCAGTTTGATAGTAGCACTGGCAACGGGAAACTCCCCTCAACAAAATATAAATGGGTTTTTTTCCTATATTTTATTGGGGATATGGATCTGTTGTTCCGGTGAATTTTTTATTAAGGTAAAGAAAAACAAGGAATACTTATCGGATCAAAATTATTTATCCTTGATTGCCGGCTCTTTACTTCTCGGGTCATTTTACGGGATGTGGGGAGATTTCACGACAATTTTGACTCTATCGCCCGATGGTTTTTCCTTCATGAGTTTTAATTTTTGGCAGCTTGTACTTGCTTTGCCATATCAGCTCATTGGGGGGATTTTCATGGTGCTCTGTGTTAAAAAGTATTTTTATGTTCATTGGGGTTCAAAATCAATAAGTGCCAGATGGACATCTATCATTTTGAGTTTAGGGATTCTTGTTATGGACGGAATCTATCTTATTTCCCATCTAACTTTTCTTAATCTAATATTCGATAACTTAGAGCCCCGCACCAATGCAATGAATGTACTTATTCTGATACAGGCAATATTTCTGCTTTTCATTTTTGTATTGGCGCTTATTACCCGACCCTCCGGAATCTCCCGCTTTTCTGCCAATCGTGTTTCTAACCGACTTGGGAATATTGATCGCCAACTCGCCGATGCTGACAGAGTGGCAAATCGGGCACGGCAAAGGGAAAGACAAGCACGCTCAAC
>JABCSI010000171.1 GCA_018238965.1 Promethearchaeota archaeon | reverse complement strand
TTGTCGGTAATCGGTTTGTTTCCTACTAGCAAACCCCGTTTTTCAAGCATTTTTTTGAGATTATCGGAAGAAATCGGTCCATAAGCGATATAATCCTTCGCTTTTTGAATCATTCCCTTCGTTGAGGAATTGGTTCTTACCAAAGTTGCACTATTTGTTCGATATAGGTTCAATAAGTGCAATGTGTGTAAGATCTTTCGATTCATTCCATGAGCACCTCGGATTCGAATGATACAGATTGTTTCTTCTTCAATTTTCACATCTTTTTTCGAGGATGGTGTTTTTGATTGAGTTTTTGCTTTGCTTGACATCTTTATGCCCCCCAATCGTCGACCGTCATGATTTTATACATGTTTTCCAATGCATTAAAGACAGCCTTTGCCATATTTGTTCGAGATTTGGTATTTCCGCTAGTTACTGTCCATACGTCAGTAATTCCTGCTAATTTCAAAACCAATTTGGCAGTATCTGAACACGCTAATCCGGTTCCTTTAGGAGCGGGTTTTAAGGTAACTCTTACACTTCCCATTTTTCCTGATGTTTCAAAGGGAACGGAGTGATTTCCTCCACAGTTGCATTCCCAACTTCCACAACCTCTTTTAACTGGGATTATGCTTAACTTCGCTTTTGAAATTGCTTTCCGAATACCAGGCCCAACTTCTTTGTTTTTCGAAGAATAGACACCTACAAATCCGTCTGCATTACCGACAACAACAGAACATTTAAATCGAGATTGTTCACCTGCATCGGTTTGTTTTTGGACCATGTTAATATCTATTACTTCTTCCTTCAAATTGGGAATTAGCATATCTAAAATTTCTTTCTCTTTAATGACTAAATTACTTCGAAGAACTTCTTCAATAGATGTAATTTGACCTTCTTTTACCAATTTACCTAAACTGGTGACAGGTTTCCAATCATCAAGGGGATTTCGACGTTGGAATGTCCGCTTGCCGCGTTTACCTCCGCGTCGAGGGCCTCCTCTTCCGCGTCTATCTCGGGGTGATTTGTTTTCTGACATTTAATTACACCTTTTTCTCCATTTCTTTAACCATTATCTCAAAATCTTTATCGATTTTGGTGGGATCGCCTTTATTTTTAAGGACTGCAGAATACTTCTTTTTATATTCTGAGCTGTTTTCTTTCTTCAATTTTTGAGCGTATTCGGCTATGTGAACACCTTTGATACGATTTTCCCAATCATTGAAAAACCAGCTTTCATCAACAGGAACGTTAATTCCTACATCTAAAAATCCTTTAACCGCTGCTTTGACTCGATTATCATGAACTAAAATTCCGACATCGACGATTGCATCATCGATTCCTGCTTTTTTAGAACGTAAACCGCACAAATATCCCGTTAAATACGCGGAAGGAAGATTTCCTAAATTGTAATTCCAATCAAATTGTTTAGCTAATTGTTGTGAATGAGCTTGGCTTAGCATTTTATCGCCCTCAATTTTCGATTCCACAACTTGCACAATCGTGTGTTTATTGGAGCAACGTACTACTAAGCGATTTCTTCGTGATTGGATTAATCTTAATCTGCGGTGATAATTTGTTTTTCCTTCTCGTCTTCTACGGAATGGAACTCTATATTTTGGACCTTTTGCCATGTTATTCACCTATAAATTTAATTTCTCCACATTTTATGTTCGTCGATAAACCTATGAAGGGTTGCGACAGAATTAAAGGAACCACCTTTCGCTTTCATATAGAGAGTTCGATAAGTAGATACTTCAATACGTTCTGTGCTGCGCAATTTCTTCAATTCCCGGCGTAGAGGACGGATGCGATTGATCCAATTTCTCTTACTGGGAGATCGTGCAGTTTTAACACCTTTACGACTTCCATACCCTCGGGATCTTCCCTTCTGTTTCTTTTCTTTAGCTTTTTTGACCCTATATCGTGAAATACCTATTTTCTTTCGTTTTGTAATAATTTTACTTTTTATCAGGTTTCTAATATCTTCACGAGTAATAGCCATTAAGACATCATCTATATAATCAGGATGAACGTAAACCCGATGAACTCCGCATTTCAGGATTTCAGAGGCTAAACGTTTTTGAGCAGTAATGTTCATTTTATTATTCTCCTTTTATTTATTATTCTTCATCCTCATCTTCGGATTCGTCTTCAATTTCTTCATCCAATTCTTCGAATTCCATCATTTCTTCTTTGGAGATTCCAAGATTTAAAATTCTGAAACCTTTTTCCTGAGCATAATCAATTACATCGATTCGTTTTCGAGCACCTAATCGGGAATATAATCGAATTGCATGCACTTCTGGATCCAAAGTATCGAGATCTTTTTTGTGCAATACAATAGTATCCTTTAATCCTGATGGGTGAAGACCACGGACTGCTCGAGGACCACGAAATCCTGGTTCTGGAGAGACAACCCCTGTTTTTGTTTTTCTTCGGGTTTTGTTATCGATCCCTCGTTGTTTTCGCCAACCGGATTTCTTTAATTTTTTATATCTCCATGAATGAAATCGTCGGAAACTGGGACGTGTTTTATTGTTAGCTTTGCGGATTCGCATTAATCTTGCTTTATCATTAGTCATGTTTTGTCACTCCTTTATTTGATTTCCCACAGGATTTCTTCTCCAACCATTTTTTTGAAGACATAAACACCATCTTGGAATACCCGCTTATCTTTTTCGCGGATTTTACACAAATTTTGAATGTTTGCGCAAGTTTGTCCTACATGTTCTTTGCTTATCCCTGAGACAATCACTTCTTCTTTATTTGCGGTAATTTTAACATCACCAATTTTTTTAGTCACGCGTGGAGCCCGTTCACCAATAAAATTTCTTATCAAAATTTCCTTTTTTTTCCCTTTGGGGGGATCAACAGTAATAGGAAAATGGCTATAAACAATTTTCATACGGTATTCATAACCTTCTTGAACACCCCGAATCATGTTTTTGATGAGATTTTTAATTGTTGAAGTTTTTGCAATGACATTTTTGCGCGGGAAATCTGCGTGAAGATAAAATGTATTATCCATCAATTTGATATCAATTAATCGCGCATGGGAAAAATCTTGTGAAAAAGATCCCTTTTTCCCTTTGAGAGTAACTATTTTATCTTTCAATGAGGCGGAAATTCCTTTTGGAACAATAACTTCTTCATCAATTGCTACATATTTCATTTTTGATCATTCCTTTCCATTTAATATACGTAGGCAATCAGCCTTCCGCCAATATGCTTTTCTTTGGCTTCAATGTGCGATATTACTCCCTGATTTGTGCTGATTAATAACATTCCAAAGTTAATAGCTGGTAGATATTGTTTTTCAGCAACTTCGATATTTCGGGCTTTTATCGCCATACGAGGTTTGATTACACTAATCTTGTTGATTCTTCCTAATAATTCAACTTTAAACTTACCTTCTCGACCATCATTAATGGATTCGTATTCAGCAATATATCCATTTGCTTGTAAAATCCGTAATACAGTTCCAATCATTTTCGAGCGGGGTCGAATTACCACTGTAGTTTTACAGACGGTTTCGGCATTTTTGATGATGCTACATGCATCTGCTAAAGGATCTAATAACATATTTTCATCTTCTCCTCAGTTTATCTAAGAATACTTTTTAAATCCCATATTGGGAGCTACTTCACGGAAGCATCTTCTGCAAATATCTAATCCGTATCTCCTAATGAGACCCCTGTGTGTACCACATCTTCGGCATTCACGGGCTCCTTTTCCCTTTTTGGTTAAAGAAAATGTTCGTTTTTCTGCCATAATAATCACCTAATAGAACCGGTCCTCCATAACATCAACAATTTCTGCTTTGAGGGATTTTTCCATAAAATACATGGCTTCATTTTTTGTGAGATAATGGTTTGCTCCCACCTTTCGGCGGTCTTTCTTGCGGCTTTTAATCCGATAACCTGGACGTTCAATTCTGCAAGCTACATTGAAACCAAAAATCCCTAAATCTGGGTCATACTTGATCCCTGGTACTTTAATATGTTCATCTACACCGAAACTGAAATTTCCTTTGTGATCGAAGGCTTTTCGTAAAATTCGGTTATCGAAGATTGACAAAGTCTTTATCATAAATTCTACAGCTTCACTTTTTCGTAAGGTTACTCTTGCGCCAACAGGTTGGGTTTTTCGAATTCCCCATTCCTTAACATTTTTCTTGGCTTTTGTAGTAGAGGGTTTTTTATCGGTTAATTCAAATAATACGCGTCGGGCTTTCTTTAATTCTGTTGCTCCCGCACTTCCAATTCCAATATTTACCACTACCTTACTGATAAATGGCTTTTGCATAGGATGTTTCCATTTTTCATCAAAATTAATCTGCTTATCTGCCATTTGTATCTCAATCCTCCATTGGTAAATCGATAGCGGGTTTTTTATCTCCAACGATAAAGATATAATCGTAGGATGTACTTACCTCACCAGATTCGGTTGAAACAACTGCTAAAGATGCATTGACTCCGAATCTTTTGATTAAATCTTTTACCTCACCTGCTACTCCGATGTTGTTTCCTTGATAAATCATAGCTTGATTTTCTTTTTGTAAAGCAAAATAATCTAAGATTTTCTGATCGGGGATCGATATTTTTAGAGTTCCACCAGTTTTATATGGAATGTCTGGTTTTTTGGTAGGATCATCTACTTCAATTATGATATTGCGTCCATCATGTAAATTTAGCTGAAGATTTCCTCCACGTATTGTGGTGATATTCATAATTTTACATAATTTGAATTTTGCTTCGGCTTTGGTGATTTCACTAAGAATTAATCCATGATGTTTGGAAGGTAGAACTCGATAGGCTTTATTTATTTCTCGTAATTCTAATACATCCATTAATCCCACAGGATAACGTATTTCTTGTTGGGATTTTCCATCAACAAAAACTTGTTTTTTATTCAAAATGAATTTAGTTTCCTTTACATCATTGGAAATTTTCAGAATATCTCGGAAAATGTGACCAAGGGGTAAATTTAACCGTAAGGGATGTGGACCCGGGCGGGCTTTCATGAAAAACTTTCCAGTTCTTCGATTCTTACGTTGGATTTGTAAATACCCTGGAGTGGCCAATTTCTTTAAATATCGTTTATTACCTTTGCTTCCCATAATTATTTGCCTCCTTTGACTTTCTTGGGTGACCTTGATTCAACCAATTCTAATTTTTCTTTGCGATCAATCATTTTTTCACGCCAAGCATCCATTTTTTTTTCCCCAAATTTCGTAAGGATAATCTTCGAAACAGGGATTGGAACAAAATAATTGGAACCATCACGTTTTTGAAGAGTTGCTTCTTCGATGGTGACTTTTCGGACTTTCTTATGGATTTCTAGGATTTTACCTTCGATTCCAACAAATTCACCAGCAATAATACGAACTGAATCATCTTTACGCACAGGAAGACGTTTGATTCCCCACTCGGTTTGTAAATTTTCATCCAAGGGAACAGTAAATAGCTTGCTAACTTGATGATTTCTCACTTTTCGCAAAGCATTTCTCTGTTTTGAGGGTTTTTTACTCTTTACACGAACCATTTTTATTCAACCTATTTTATATTATCAAACTCGCCACATTACTAATTCGTGGCCATAAATCTGCACTCTCTCGGGAGATGGGTCCACTAATAGAGCTTCCCTTTGGATCTCCATCGTCTGTTACCAAAACTGCGGCATTATCTTCAAATGAAATCCGAGTTCCATCGATTCGATGAATGGTCTGTTTTTGGCGGACCACAACAGCTTTCATTACTTTTTTCCGCAAGTCGGGATTACCCTTCTTGATGCTTACGACAACCATATCTCCTACACAAGCGTTGGGATATCGGTTTAGTCGAGTTTTTCTTCCAATAACCGCGATTACTTTACCAATTTTGGCACCGCTGTTATCTGTTATTCTAACTAAAGTTTCAGTGGAGATCCCACGGGTGATTTTCGTCCTGAAAACGGATGAAGTTTTTGGTCCTGATCTACGTCCTCCCATGTTATTTCTCCTCCTTGGTAATCTTCTCAACCACGACGAAATCGACGGTTTTTGCTAATTTTCTGCATTGGGCAATCCGAACCATATCTCCATCTTTAACTTCAATACAAGGAGGTAGATGGGCCGTAATTTTTGATCGTCTTCGTTCGTAGCGCTGGTACTTAGGCACATAATAATCGAAATCTCGTTGGATAACAATTGTGCCGCGCATTTTGGTTGATACCACATTCCCCGTGAGAATTCTGCCGCGAAGGCTTAATTCACCATGAAAGGGGCAATTGGGATCTTCACATATGTTTGTAGGTTCAACCACACCAGGGATGCCTATATTATGTGTACTCGTCAATTTCATTATCTCCGTAATTTTAATGGTACTTTTTATGTAATTTTTTTCGTATTAATTTAATTCTTTGTTCCGGTCTTCCCACAATCTTGTTTCCATCAAATTCAACGAGAATTTTGGAACCATCATCTTGGGGTAACCAGACCCGAAATTGGTATTCTTTTTTAATAAAAATTTTGGGGGAACCATGCTGCTCCATCTTGAGTGTATACTTTGATTCGGATACACACATTCCAATAGGTCGAAAGTCGGACCACGTGGGATTTGATTTGTTTTTCGCATAGAGTTCCACACCAATTAGATCTAAATATGTAAATAGTTCAGGATTATTTCTCATACTTTTCATTCATTACTGTTAGAATTCTTGCAATAGAGCGTTTCAATTGTCGAATCTTGGAAGGATCTACCATAGTACCTCCCATTGCATTCGAACTACGTAATTTGAATAACTCATTTCGCAAATTATCTAGTTTCTTTTCGCGTTCAATTGAACTCATTTTTTGAATATCATCGATTTTTACTTTCATTTTTTACACCTGATTATTCTTCCTTAAGTTCAGTATCCTCTTTTTCTTCTAAATCTTCAAGGATATCTTCATCGGCTTCTTTTATCTCTTCCAATTTATCTTCGGAATCGGTTGAAATGGAAACTTCTCCTGCATCAGAGACATCATCAAAGATTTCTTCTTCTACTACTTCAGCGGGTAGTTCATCATAGAATTCATCCACGCCTTCACCGGCCTTTTTCTCTTCTACGGTGCGATCAAAAATACCTTCCAAAATTTTTACTTCATCTGGTAATTGATACGATTCGGGCATAATTTTAACCCTTATTCCCAAAACTCCCGATTTAAGAGTTAGGTGGCAAACGCCTTTATCTACTCCTTCATCTGCTGGGGTTCCACACTTGGAAATAATCCCTGCACGAAAGACTTGATGGCGAGCACGTTGGGAAGTCACTTTTCCCGTAATATGCACTTCTACTCCCCGTGCTCCAGCACGAATAATGCGACGAACAATACCATAAGTAGCTCTTCGATAGTTTTGTCCTTTTTGGATGGAGTAGGCAATGCGTTCTGCTTGAATAGTGGCATTCAATTCGGGATTTTCCACTGTTTCAACATCGATAGTAGGAACGTTAATATTGAATTTTTCTTTGACAGACTCAGTTAATTCTTTAACTTTTGATCCTCTTCGACCAATAACAATCCCTGGGCGCGAAGTTCTAATGGTAATTCTTGTTCCCATGGGTGTCTTTTGAAGCGAACATCCGGCATATCCCGAATTATCTAATTCAGATGCAAGAAATTCTTCAATTAAAATATGTTGGAGACCTCTATTAACAAAATGTTTTTTTACTGGCATTATTATCTCTCACTTTTAGATTTCGGTTAAAACAACTTCAACATGTGATAGGGTTCGAAAATAGGGAGTACTTCTTCCGTGGGCACGTTCAATATATCGCTTGACTTTGCGTCCACGCATTACTGCTGTGTGAGTAATCTTCAATCGTTCAGGATCGAGTCCTTTGTACTCCGCATTGGATTCTGCATTCATGAGGACTTCGTAGACCATTCGGGCTGATTTTTCGGGGAACCGACCAGATGGAAATTTATGGTTGTGCATTCCGTGTCGATGACCAACTTTTTTATTAAATCGCCTGAATGGAACTGGTTTCTTCATCATAATTACTTCTTCTAAGTAATTCTTCGCGGTTTCCAGCTTCATATTTTTAATCGTATGACATACCTCTCGGGTATTTTTGGGGGATACATGAAGATCACGACCCACCGCTTTGGCAGTTCTATCAGGGTCTAATCCGACAACACTCATCTTCCAACTGGGCATAGTTTATAATCTCTCTTTATTTTATTTTGCGAGTTCAAAGTGAATATGGTGCCCAAATTATGCGACGTGCTCATTCGGGGCATAATCACGCCCGAGATTTTTCATATCCCGGCGCTTGAATATCGATAGCGATCATCGATCTGATGATTGCTGGTGAGAAATAGAGTTGAGGATCCTTAAATAAATTTTCGGTGTAGATGCTTCCCAGCTCCCGGGCGTGAAGAATCGGAGAGTTTTAATAGGATGTTCTCTCCCTTTTCTACCCTTCATCATCGTGGGGATTTTGTCAAGGGAACAAAAGTTGAATTTCACAATATTTCCTTTTTCCACCAAAGTGTTAAGTATAAAAATTCGAAGCAATAATTGTTATATATGGGAAAATCCTCATCGATCTTCCAACGCACTTTCTCCCGTCGTTTAATCATTTCAATTCTTGTTTTCATTTACATAATGTCCATTGTATCCTTCAGTTCCTTTGTGGATCTCTCCTATGGATACACCGCCGAACCAGGGGATACATTTGTTTGGGAAAAAGGGAACGATAAATCGGCCACTGGATATGTTGAAGCGACTTTAGTAATCATTGAGAACAAT
>JABCSI010000170.1 GCA_018238965.1 Promethearchaeota archaeon | reverse complement strand
GGAGATATTAAAATAAATAATGAAAAATCTTATTCCATTACTGACCAAGGAGCCAACTTACTACAAAATTCGGTTAAGGGAATTGTAGACAACGCTTTCAGTTCTTGGTCGCTAATCTATAAATCATTATTAAATAATATGTCCTACCCTCGCCGATTTCAGGTCATGGATAAATTTGGAGACTTCTTTGCTTACAATGCAAAGAATATCGAACATTGCTGCCAATTTTCGGAAGAATTAAGTACGGAAGACTTAAAATCCTCGAAAAAATCCTTGGAGCAACTGAAACAGGAAATCCAAGAAAAATCTAAAAAATTGTTGGATGACCTGGATAATAATCTTGCTAAACTGGATGAATTGCTTGAGAAAAAGCAAGAAATACTAAAAAAACCCAAGATAATTTGGGAAGACTGAGTTCCTCTACCCAAATGATGACTTGGTCAACTACGATCCGTGGAAAACACCTTCGATGACCCCAAATAAACAGGAGATGATAAAAATATGAGTGAGACTAGTGCACCTTTCCAAAACCCCGCCTGGGCGCCGATCTATTCCCAGGAGATACTCTTTAGCGAAGATCTACTGAAAAACCACATAAAACACCCAAAAAACACGAATCTCACAGAAGAAAAGATTGCCCGCTCAGGGAAATTAAATTCTGTAGATATAAATTACTTCGACCGCCAAAACAAAGCCCTTGAACCGCTGAAAAAACACTTTCCATATTTTTATTAAGGTTTCACAACAACCCTACAAAATTTATGGAATTCCAATTGATACAAGCCACCCAAACTATTGATGCAAGCCACCCGAACTAGTGATACAAGTGATCAAATGTTATAATAGAACAAATGAAATATAGGAACAAGTGAAAACACCATGCCAGAAGCCTACAGCCAAATGCATTGTGGAACCGGAACTCATTTCCATCCACATTTCGAGCAGATAATGCGTCATTACGGCCAGTTCATGCCCTATGACTTAGAAGAAAACGATGCTGAATATAAGATCGTTATGCCCCTCCCAGGGTTCAGCGCAGATGCCATAGACGTCTCAATTTCAGGTAGAAATATTACCGTCGAGGCGACACCCCCCGAAAAATCGGAAGAAGAAACGAAGGATTCCCCCCCATCTAAAAAAGTAGTTTCCATGGGAGATTATATCTGGAATCGCCCAATCAAGGTCGAAATTCCCGTAGATGAGGAAATTGAGGAAGATAAAGTGCGCGCACAGTTGAAAAACGGGCTGTTGACCGTTAAATTTCAAAAACAGCCAAAAAAATCCGTAAAGGTTGAGGTAAAAGAAGAGTAAATTTTCACCAACAGATTGAAGGGTAAATAATAGTTGGGAAAAATGTACTAAAACTTGATCATTCAATATTAATGACTTCATAATCAAGAAGTTCGCCACTCTCAGGATTCTTAATAACTGATAAGATGGAATAAAGATAACGAATCTTAAATTGAATGAAAAATTTGTAAATTGCACCCACTTTCAAAAAAAGTGCAAGATGGTACTGTTTTCTCTGAAATCAAGACGCAGATGATACGGGTAGCCGCATAGGTGGATTTAAAATTTTTTCACCACATCGATCCATATAAGATTCTGGCAAAAACTTAACATGAAGGTGATAATCGAACCGCTGATAAATGGGAAAAGTGAAGGATCTAGAGAAGTGGAAGAACCAGCCTCTTAACCGATAAGTAATCAATTTGACAATATATATCCATCTTTTTCTTCTATATGGAGAAAAAGCCATTTTCCGTTGTAAATGATCCCTTTTGGGCTTGATAAATCTGGTGAACAGATATGATCAAGTTTTAAACAACGGTTAAAACTCCACGCTCCAAAACCTTAAGGGTTTAGGTATTTTTTTTCATATTCTTTTGCAATTTTGCTGTCTGTTTTGACAGTTTTTTGATCCTGCGCTTGATATCCTTTCGTTGCTTGCGTCTTGCTTGTTTTTCTGCCCATGTTTGTGGTTTGATAAGTGCATGCAGCTTCTTAAGTTTGACGTTCAAATCTTTCAAGTAACTGATAAGGGATTGAAATTCTTCGTACAATTGGGCAGGATCCATAGCCTTAACCAAGGGCACATCTCCATTTGTCGAAGCGGCCACTTTCACCTCTGCCATTTTCTGTCCCTTTTGAGTAGCCAGCGATTTTCTTCTGATAGCATCTTCCAATTGGAGGGCTTTCATTATAAGGACTTTTTCCTTTTCTTGCTGTTCCTGAACTATGGCCAAAAGGCTTTTTTCTTCGCGTTCGCGCTCCAACCTCCGATATTCCTTTTGTCGTTCTACGCGTTCCGTTTCCGCATGATCTTTTTCCAGTCGCTCTTTTTCAAGTGCTTCTTTTGCTTCTTGCTCGGTGCGTTCAAAAGCTTTAATCCAGTCCTCAATCTTGAGAAGAGTGTTTTCAGTGTCTTTTGGATTCAAACCGAGCCCAAGATCAGATTTCTCAAAAGCATTGGCAATCTTACTCATTTCCCATACGAAATCTGTGTGGAAGGCCAGTTTTCGGGTGATATCACGGGCTTCCCCAAAAGCTTCCCCGATTCGCTTCATTTCATACTTCTCGTTGATAATCTTCTGCAAATAATTGAGAATTTCTTTGACGGATTTTTGGGGCATGGGTGGTAGATCACGGGACGGAGCCACGGGATTCTTCATGATCTCCAATTTATA
The DNA here is from genome assembly GCA_018238965.1 of Promethearchaeota archaeon. Lineage (GTDB taxonomy): Archaea > Asgardarchaeota > Lokiarchaeia > Sigyniarchaeales > Promethearchaeaceae > Harpocratesius. The sequence continues at coordinate 6,075 of JABCSI010000170.1, read as the reverse complement.
TTCGGTTGCTAGCTCCGTGGGTCCACGTTTATAATCCTTTAGATCAATCTCAGTGCGTTTAATTTGGGTCTCTGTTAACGCCATTGGTCGTAAAGAATGCTCATCACGGGAAATTCCCCACGACTCCAGGGTCTTTCGGGGATGATTGGGATCCCAGGGAATAGACTCTTCATATTCCAGAGGAGTTACAAAAATGCCGACCCGTAAATCGGAGCGATCAAGAATTCGAGCGATATGGTAATCTAATTTGTTTGAAAATGACATAGCTGTCCCCTTGGAAAATCTCTGAATCACTATGGACCGCAATTGTAATGCCCCAGTTTCAAAATACTCGAAGGGCGTTGCAGGATAGTAGCTCATATTCCGATAGATTTGTTCAATGGAGGTAATTTGGAAATTTATTATCTCCATTTCGGGAGGTGAGAAATCCTTTTTGAGCAAGAATTCTGCCCCCGTCGTTGCATGGGTCAATCCCGCTGTGGTTTCCAGAAATTTCTCCTGAAGGGATGGTTCCGTTTCCTTGGAGATGAATAGTGTGTTGAAATTTTGCCGTGTTGCCATCAATAGAAGATGTCCACTGGTCTCAAAGTTAAAAGCAGAGTCATGCTGCATCAGTGTGGTAAATTCAACGAATATCTCTTTATTGGGTACAAACAATTCTCGAGATATGACCCCCTTTAGGAATGAAATTTGATTTTCGGTCCGTTTGCTGTCATTAAGTTCAAGAGGAACTTTGTAAATGGTTTCCTTGAGAATAACTTCCGGATCTTGAATGAGGGAGGCATCTTTTGAATCCAGCATATGCTGATAAACAAAATCCGAGATGCAGAGTCCCGTGAGACGTCGAAAATCGATGATATATTTCCCTTCATCGATCTGAAACTTGGTATAATAATAGCCGATTCCAAAGATGTAGTGCTTAGTTTCTCCCCCTACTTGGGTTGTAATTTCTAAATTGGAGAGAAATACCACCGAATCGGCGGTAATATTGATAATTTTTCGATTCTTGTAGGTTCCCAAGGTTGGATAACCCAATAATTTGCCCCAAGAGGGAATGAAAAATAGGTTGGATTGCGGATAAATGCGATTATATTGCTCTGCGGTTTTCATAGTCATTATTTGTATTCGCCTTGAAATTTTTTAATCTATGTATTGCAATGCAAAAACATACGCGTGCTACCATTTGAATCTAACGTTTATGAGGGTCATAAAATACTTTTGCGAAATGTGAAACCATAAATTTCCAATGTTTTTTTTCTTCGAAATTGGAGAAAATGCCCCAAAATTTTTTATCTTTTTACCATTTATGGCGAAATATCCTTCATTGATGATTATAGCGGATTGTAGCTATTCAAACGATTTAATAAATGCTTTGTGAAGATGAAGATCTAAAATCTCCAGAATAGGTGGATCAGTTTCATGGTTCCATCGACTAATTATTGTAGGAATTATTTCAATTATGATTTCATCAGAGCGATGAGCATGTTCCTTAAAAGCCTGAGGATGAAGATGTTTATACGCTTCAATACGATCTTGATTGTCTGGATCTAAGGGGTGTCCATGAATTTGAGCAATTCCTTCAAGGGCAATTTCATCAATTGCAAGGGCAACATGTGAATTTTTAGAGATTTGTTGAACTTTCAGCGAATTTTTTCCAGTTATGAATACAAACCTAAGATCTATAGTGATGCAAGTAATAATTCGTGCGGTTGTTCTATTCTCTGAACTTGTTGCTAGGATGAATCGTTGTTTTTCAGATAATACTTTTTGAATTTCCTTTTTTATCTTTTCAAAGTCTGTAGATTTAATTAAAGGATTCATAAATGCTATATAATTTATATAAATTAATATTTATTGTAGATACTCATGTCTGGAGAACCCGCCTCACCTTTAATTCCGCCCACTGTCATCGAATCCTTACCACTCGAATCGTTGCCAAAAACGAAGCCCGAATTATTGGTGCCCTTGAATGGCTGGAAATCCCTCCATCCTGGCTCAACTGTGCTGCAATCGGCCGATGCAGTTTATTTCGGTTTACAGACTAACTTTTCCATGCGCGCCCGTGCCACCAATTTCCCGATAGATGATTTGGATCGGCTGGTTAAAATAGTTCACGATGCTGGGAAACGGTGTTACATTACCACAAACATCATAATTTATTCCACGGAATTGGTGGAATTACACCAAACCCTCGAATTGGCCAAGGAAGCGGGGGTGGATGCTGTTATTTGCCACGACCTTTCCGCGGTGATGATAGCAAAACAGATCAATCTCCCGTTTCATATATCTACGCAGGCAAATATCTCCAATACCCTCAGTGCCAGGTTCTATCAAGAATTGGGTGCATCACGGTTGATTCTGGCCCGTGAATTAAAACTTGACGACATCGCAGAAATCGGCGCCCAAGCCCAGATCCCAATCGAGGTTTTCGTACACGGCGCCCAATGCACGGCTGTAAGCGGGCGATGTTATCTTTCTGCGGAACTCATGGGACACGATGCCGAATTTTCCGCCAACCGGGGCGCCTGTGTGCAACCCTGCCGTCGAAAGTATCAATTTTTGGGAGAGGAGGGGGAAAAGGTGACCTACGACGGATATTCGGGTATGTTTTTCAACGCCAAAGACCTGTGCATGATCGGCCATATACCCGAATTGATCCAAGCGGGGATTGGGTGTTTTAAAATCGAAGGAAGAATGCGAGACCCCAGATATATAGAAGAGACAGCAGCATGTTATCGTGAGGCGATTGATGCAGCGTTCGATGGTACTTATTCATCCCAGAAAGTAGATTCTTGGGTGACCCGTTTGAGTGGGGTATTTAATCGAGGATTCCACCTGGGTTTCTTCTTTGGGCGCCCGGGACCCGATGACATCCAACGCACAATCAGGGGAAATGTGGCCAAATCCAAAAAGATCCAGATTGGGAAAGTGCTAAATTATTACGGAACCGCAGGGGCTATCGAAATCGAATTATTCCGGGATGGGATACGACTCGGAGATGAACTCATATTCGAAAACAAAACTGATTTTTACCACACCGAGAAAGTCACCTCCCTTCAAATTGAAGGTCAACAAGTCGAAGAATCGCCTGTAGTTTCCGCAAATACGCGGGTTCAAGTGGGTTTAAAGGTATCCAGAGCAGTTCCCATCAATTCGAGGGTTTATCGAATTTCTTTTGATTAGAGTTTCATACCGATTTGGACCTGTAAAATTTTTTGCTTAGAAATTTTATGCTTATTTATTGGAATTTTTCCATTATAAAATCTTGAATAGATAACGAACTCTTTAGAGATTATCAATGATATCTTCTGCAAATTTTGGTGATTCCTTAACTGCCCAAGAAATTGATTTACTCAAGAAAAGACGAATAATTATTCGTTGCCCAATCTGTGGAGAGATTTTTAGACACAGAATTACTCCCGAAATGAGATTGCAGCAATCGAATGCAAATGGTGGCCTAATACCTATCCTTGTAAGATTTTTTACATGCGATCATATGGTAATTGTCTATTTGGACCGATACTATATGGCTCGCGGATTTATTCATGTCAAAAATGAAGAGGACATTCCAAATTTGATGAATGATGAGAGACCAAGAAGTGTCCCCATTAAATTATTTGATCTTTGGGGCAAATGTGTTTTGGTGGTCTAAAGTAGGTAGAATATTAGTACTAAAAAAACGAATTTTTTCCATTTCATAATCCAATTTTTATTTTCCTAATTCAGTTTTGAATATTCAATTTCTAGTTTCTACTTCTTTACGGGATTCAAATGCATCAGATGCCTTGGTATTTAGAGGGTAAGGGTTTTTCGATACCTTGGGATCAGAAGTGGTTATGGACGTTGACGCGGGTTCAGGTGCGGATGAAGATTCTTTGGCTAATAAATGGCGTACTTCGGCCATTTCTTGGGTGCGATACTTCAAAAGGTAAAAATTTGTCATAGTAAGTCACTAATCCTTCCATCATTATGATCTATTTTAACCCCGATTTTTTATCTTTTGTTCATTTTTTTTTATTTGTTCATTTTGGCAACGTTCTTAGAAAATTATGGCTAATTGAGCGAATATAGTTTTGATTTTTCGACAAAATATGATCATTTTTGTAAACACTTTTAATTATAATCACCTTAATTTAATATATTATGCCCCTTAACATTGATCTGATTGATCGAAGTATTATCGATCTCTTAAGAACGGATGCACGCACGTCCTATAGAAAAATCGCAGACAATATTGGGAAAACTGAAGCAACCGTGCGCCGAAGGGTTAATAAGTTGGTCGAGGATGGCGTTATTAAGAAATTTACCATCATACTGGATGACAAAAAATTAGACGCTCCAACTAAGGCAACGATTAAAATTCAACCGGACCTAAGCAGAATTAAGCAAATAACCTCAGAATTACTCAAAATTGATGAAATTACAGATGTTTGGCGGCTCTCGGGCGATTGTGGAATAGAAATAAAGGTGGAATTACTATCTCTGGAAGATCTGGATTCCCTGATTGAAGATAAAATCTCCGCGATAGAGGGTATTCACATTAAGGAGACGTGTTTTATCACCAAGATCGTAAAATCTAAGTATTGAATGGTTTTTTCTTCCCTTTTCATCGTTTTTGTATTCTGCCTCTGAATTGTTCCCCTGATCTAATTGAAGTTAACATCTCCCGAAAATTGTCTAGGAATAAAATTCTCCTATTCTTTTCTGGATCATTTTTCTTTCTTTTAGGTTGATTTGATATATTTCATATGACCGAACGACGAGCAACAGCACACCTCTACAATTTTACTATAACAAAACGGGGAAAAACATTACCATAATTACTTGACTGTTTAATTTCTTCTAAATTGCAAAGAAGCCGAATTAATGCAATATCTTTTTCCCGTAGGCGCGGGGCCACTTTGTCTTCGCTAACAGGTTGTGTAAACATAGAACTTAAATAATTGAATAGTAATGATTGAACTTTCTATTGGGAGAATGAAAATATCCTTGAGTATATTTAATGATAAAATGAATAATTATAATTCGTGAATCTTCATCTTTCCTCGCTTGACTTTCTCTTATTGTCGTTTGGTTTGTAAGTATTCTTATTTTTTTTTGAGATAGTAATTCCCAAAGCAAAAATTCATATCAGTTGCCACTTTAATTATTATTGAATATGTTATCACGTTATCCATTTCCCCAGACCGGTGAACTTGTCATCGCCCGAGTAACCAACGTTCAGAGAAGTTATGTCCAGGTAGAACTAGAGGACTATGCAGGGCTTCCCCATGAGAAAAGGGCACAAGGGATGGTACACATTTCCGAACTTAGCAATAGATGGGTTAAAAACATCAATTCCCTTGTATCAATCGGCCAACGCATTGTGTTACAAACAATTCGGGTTAATACTGATCGTGGATACTTGGATCTGTCCCTCAGACGTGTCAATAAAATCCAACGCACAACCGTCATGAACGCATGGAGATACGCCATAAAACTCGAAGGTTTGTTGAATTTCTTTGCCGAACAACATAAAATAGACCTAAATAAGTTGTATGAGGATGCCATTTGGGCCTTAATTGATAAATATGGTGAAATTCGAGCCGCATTTGAGACTATCAAAGAAGACGGCATCGAAGCCCTATCCAGCGTTGAAGATATGAATATCCCCGAAGACCTCCAAAAAGACCTCTATCAGTTGATCATTGATAACATAACTATCAGCAAGGTTGAATTACAGGTGGAGTTCGATATTAGGTCGTATGAAGGCGACGGAATTGAGATAATCAAGAATGCCTTTGCTGCGGTCAATCGTTTGAGAAAACCCAAGGGTGTTGAGGTGTCTTTTTCCTACATAGGTGCCCCAATATATCGTATGAATCTGGAGGCCAAGGATTATCCCACCGCCGAAAAACATTTGGAAAAAATTTCCAATAAATTTGAAGAATTCATCGGCAATAAGGGAATCGTCGAGTTGTTAAGAGATGACCTCTCCAACGAGCAAAAATCCTAACATATAATCCAGAAAAGAAATCCCAGATGAATAATCCTTAATCAATTAATCCTAACCATCAATCCTAACCATTGGATCTC
>JABCSI010000169.1 GCA_018238965.1 Promethearchaeota archaeon | reverse complement strand
GCTCCGAGATCTCTTTTTGGAAGATATGGCGCCCCATCATCTGGATCTTCTCAGATATATTACTGATATGGATGTTGTGCAAGTCCAAGGCGCTGTAAATTTCAGACCATCATTCTCCTACTTCAAAGGATCATCGACCACTTTCGCAGTGTTGGCTTTGGCTAAGCCAGAAAATTACAATAACCCTGACGAATGGATATATGCAACCTATCGGGGAGATTGGCAAAAAAAAGGAGAGCTTTATCATCGTCTGGACATGAATTGCGAAGAAGGGGATCTTTCATTGTTGGAACAAAACAAAACCCGTACAATTACCTTGACCGAATTCGAAGATCCTGAGGGATTTAAGTTCCACACGACAAACGTTCCCATTACATCGGATGTTGAATACAATGATCATGATTTTGCCTCGGAAATGTTTCTTTTAGATGAATTTCTCAAGGGTATTGCATCTCACGGGCAACTACAACCACAGACTCACTTTTTCAATGCCTTCAAGTCTTTTGCGATTACTCGGGGTATTGTGGATAGTTTTGAGCAAAACACAGCGGTATACCTTCCCCACTACTGGGAAAATTTACCATCCTTATAGTAATTGACATTATCTCAAGAATTTGTGTTTGAAGGATCTTTTTTTATCAAAACATTTATGAATGAAATTGGAATATTCCCAAGAATACTATTTAAATATTTCTCGTCATTTTCAATCTTAATCTCTATTGAAGGAATTTCTCATGATTGGGGCACTTGGGCAAATACCGTATCTTTTTTATTCATATTTTGAATCTGGAATATTTATCCTCATTACGGCATTGACGATAATCGCGTTGATTCAATACTCTAAAACGAAATCCAAAATTCAAAGATTAATATTCGTATTTCTATTATTTTATGCGTTTTCAGTCGCTTTTAGCGCAATAACGAAGTATTGGAAATACCTAGAAATCAATCCAGCAATTGGCCTTGATTTTTTTGAAAACTTCGCAGATTCTTATTGGTTTCAACTTATTTATTATGCTCGCCTGAAATACATTTCAATAATTTATGCAAACATATCCTTTAGTTATCTATATTATGAAATTTATTCCAAACCACGATCCAAGCATACCCGGTTTACTGAGAATTTCAGTTCGATTATATTTACCCTACATTTTGTTCCCATTTTTTCAAGTTTCATGAAAATTTTCCTCATGGGAGGAGTTTTGGTGCATTCTCTGCTCGTTTATCTTCCCATTTTGGTCCAATCCCGCCAAAAGTTGCATAAAACATCGCACACTACCCACAAGGTGATTAGGGTCACTTTTTTTCTGTCACTTCTTCTGGTAGTTCTGGTAATCATTGCCATATTGGATGCAATAGTCTATTCAGTTTTAAGAATCGATTTTTCTCTATTTTATTACTTGGGCTGGATAGATGTGGTCTTTGCCGTGATTTTCGCTACCCAGAATTTTATTTTTTCGGATTGGTCTGTTGTCAAGCACGAAATGAACTATACTGATAAAACTCGTACGGAAAACAGTTCAAAGGTAATATTCGTTGAGTGTCCAATCTGTAAAAGGGCAAAATATATCTCAATACCTGAAGAAATATTGTTAAAAACGTTGAAATCCCCCTCTGGTATGACCTCCATGTTAATTCCTCACCAAGAAATTTGTGAGCATACCTTTATTGTCCATTTTGATAAAAATTTCAAGGTTCGCAACACCCAACAGGTTGATTTTATCGCCTAAGGATAATACTTGTTTTCTTATGTAACCGCAGATTTATACTGGTTAGGTGTTGGTTTTATGTTGGTTAGGTGTTTGTTAATGTTGGCAGACGTAGATAGATATTGGACAGGGGATGGAAATTGTGCGCAATCATCTGCTGCAGGACTATTGGATTACTACGGGTTTAAAACAGAAGCACAGCAATTTTATAATGCATCCTATCCCTATGGAGGTGGGTTCTAAGAAGGAGATGTCTGCGGAGTGCTGTCAGGATCTTTGGCGGCATTGAGTTTTCTTCTATCTAAAAGAAAAATTGATCCCGAAAAAATTTTTGAACTGTGTGCCGAATTTCGCAGCCTTTTTCACAACTCCTTTCACACAATTAGGTGTTACGGGTTAACGGCTGAATTTCGCGATTCGGATCATGAAACAATCCCCGCTTATGAAGAGGAACAACGTACACGGTGTGATGAGGCAATGGAATTCGCCACGGAAACAGTAATCAAGTTATTGAATGGGTGAATGAGTTAAATTGCAATTTAAATCTTTTTTCCAATGAATACTTGGCTACATCCTGGAAAAAAATGAAATCTCTCTTCCAATTTAGATAGAATTTTAAAAAATCTACAGAGATTAGGGGAAGGATTAACATTATCTAAGTAAACACTTGGAATAATATTCGTCAATGAATGGATCGACCAAGAACGTTCGACTTTGAGATTATTATTGCGTAGACTTTGAATCACTGAATGTTTAGTGAATAAATTCATATCCATATTAATCGGATCATCTTCATCTCCAAAGGGAAAATCTATTTGAACATTTTGTTTGGGAGGTGATATCAAAAGTTTAAGACCTTGCCAAAAATCCTTATTAATGCCCAGTTTTCCCTTCAACAATGAATCAATAAAGAACCAGAATATATCGGGATTCAATCGCATATCCAAATCAATCACAAATGTTCCGTTAGGTTTTAAAACACGTCCCATTTCATATATTGCCTGTTCATAATCCGGAACGAAATTTAAAACACTCCCACAACAATTAACGTGGTCAAATTCATTCGGATCAAAGGGCAAATTTAATACATTGGCAATTTTAAAAACTGGTTCCTTAAATGGTTTATTTCCCCGACTTCTTTGAACAATGACATCTATAAATCGATTATAGCGATTCACGTAATCAAAATGTGCAGGAAATAATTTTAGTTGATCAAGATTGAGGTGTTTTGCTTTGATACGTGCTTTGATACGTGCTTTTTCAATAAGTTTCTCAGCAATATCAATACCTATCACTTCACTTCCACTCGCAGCGTACAAAAGGGATTGGAATCCAGTACCCGAACCGATATCAATTACTTTTCCAGGATGATGATTTTTAATAATGTGTTCTGCGATAATTGCATGCAATCGTGAAAAATGCCAAGAATACCAAAGATCACTCACCCTATCATAATATTCTTCCTGTGCATTGAATATTGTTGCTACGTTCTGCACGAGTAATTAACCATCTTGAAGGCCTAATTGGATAATCATTTGCTTTTTAAGAGTGTCTATATCCCGAGATAATCCAAAAGTATCGGCAAATTGATCAGTAGTCATTAATTCATGGGAGCGTCCCTTTTTATAAGCATCTATATAACCCCGATCGATTAAAAACTTCACATGTTCATACGCAGTGGAGCCCCGCAACTTAATTAACATTGATTTCATGAGTGGTTGCTTTAATGCAATAATTGTTAAGGTTTTGAGAATTCTATCTGGGATCAGCCCCCCTGTTGCGAATTTTTTCACCCGTGGAGTGTATTCGGGCTTAATCTGTAAACTGAATTTATCTTGAACATTTACTAATTCCAGGGCAGTTGAGCGCACCAGGTAATCCATGGATAATTCTTCCAAGAGAGATACCAAATCACGCTTCTTTATATCGGTTTTGGCGTTGAGTTCCTCTATCGAAACTGGACGGCCTGCTACAAATAGTGCCGCTTCAATAATATTCTTCAAATTGGAGTGGGCATCCACTTCTTCGGATACTTGTTCTGCTTCGGTGAATTCTGCAATCCCTACTGTTTCTTCTGTGCCTTCTGTGCCTTCTGTGCCTTCTGTGCCTTCTGTGCCTTCTGTGCCTTCTGTGCCTTCTGTGCCTTCTGTGCCTTCTGTGCCTTCTGCTTCAACACTCGCTTCACCCGCAATTTCCATATCTGGCTCCAAAGAATCTTCCAAATCCCCTTCTAATCCTTCTCCTATCCCATCCTCTATGCCTTCTTCAGATCCGCCTTCATCCTCTATGCTTTCTTCATCTTCGGAACCTTCTTCAATATCGAGACCTTCATCACCGATCTCCATTTCGTCTTCGATGAATTCTTTCGATTCTTCATCCGATCCCTCATCCTCAGAAGGTTCAATCGGACCAATATCTTTATCTAAATCCTGTAAATCTGCTAAGATTTCCTCGTCCACGTCTAATTCGGGAGAGGCTGAGGTTTCTTCTTCCGCACTTTCTTCCGCATCTTCCTCTATTTCTTCTTCCGCTTGTTCGTCAAGGTTTTCTGCATCTTCTTCCGCATTTTCCTCTATTTCTTCTTCCGAATCGTGATCGTATTCTTCTTCCATGGGATCTGCCTTCTTGTTAATTTAATTATAATTGATTGGATTTCTATTAATTGCATTAATTGTATTGCTTGTATTGATTGAATTTAGCGAGTTGTCGCATTTATTGATGGTGATGTTTGCCATATGGTAATATTTGCCAGTGGTTGTATTCTCTGGTGATTACTTCTTTTGGTAATTGCATTTGTTAGTGAATATCTATTCCGGTGAATGCATTAAGAAATCAAAATTCCACCGAGGTCTGATCGATTAACTTTATGTATAAGGGGGATTCCGTCTCCTCTTGGTGGAGAACTACTTTATTCAAGGATGCCAAGAATAACATCTCTTCAAATGATTGGATATATTTTACTTTTTTGGTGATTATTTTATAATCCGGGTTATGATAAATCATATCCTTGAAATAATCCATGGAGACTGTACGATCAGGCGGATTTTCCATCCTTATAATTTCAACCATTTGTCTGTGTCGATATTTCAACCGATCTTCAATCGTTTCAGAATTTCCGGTAATATGTTTGAGGATTTCGGCGGGTAATCTACCTTTTCCCTTCTTTTTTACTTGGGTTTCTTTTTTTGCCATCTTGCGTTCGCGGTTGATTCTAAGTTTTTCTCGCTTTTGCATGGTTTCAATAATGGCGCGCCGCATCGCACCAAATAATTCTTCCGATGTTGCAATTTTTCGGGCTTCTCGGAGTGGTTGGGCGATTGCCTTGGGAATTTGGCGACGAATCCGTTCTCGCATCACTGCTTTTTGGATATCTTCTTCTTGCTTAATGACCCCTGTAATCTTTGTGTGATATAATTGAGCCGAGGAATAAATTGCCAATCCCGAAATGCGGAAATCAATCAATTCTTCAGCTACCATGCGTTCAGTAAACTCCTGTATTAGGGATGACAAATCAAACTTGGAAAAATCCACCGTTTTTATTAAATCGGGATCTAAAAGGCTGCGGAACGGCTCTTCCAACCACCATTTCCTCACTAAGATTTCTTCGCCATCTTCTCCCACTTTCTCCTCATCTAAATCAGCCCCAATGGAAATCACCTCTTTGATAACGGGTTCGGTGATCTCTGTGTCGGTTTGTTTTTTCTTGGAAGTCTTTTTAGCAGATTTTTTTGTGGATTTCTTTACTGATTTTTTTGCGGATTTTATGGGAGACTGGGGTGTGGATTCTGTGTCGGAAATCAGTGTGGTTTGTGGAATGTCCGATAATTGCTCCGGAGTAGCTGCAGCTTGTAATGTTTGTTGCTTGGTGCTTGCCTTTTTCTTCCCACTTGTTTTCTTTTTAACACCTGTTTTTTTCTTGGCGCTTGTTGGTTTTTTCTTGGCGCTTGTTGGTTTTTTCTTGGAGCCTGTTGATTTTTTCTTGGAGCCTGTTGATTTTTTCTTAGAGTTTGTGGGCTTCTTCTTTGCCTTAGTAGATTTCTTCTTGCTGGTGGATTTCTTTACCTTGGTAGATTTTTCTGCCATGATTTTTCCTTCCTGTCCTTCTTTTCCTTTCTTTCCTTATCTCCTATTTGCTACGCCTTCTTATTCGGCTTTACCCGCTTTATCGGCGCCCTCATCATCAGACGGAAGTTGCACTATTTCCACATCGGTATCAAAATCATCCCGTGCTTTTTCCTCTTCGAGATCCACCGTAAAGATATCCGTGATCCCGTTATTCATGGCTACCCCATAAATCCGATCGGCATTTGTAATATTTTCTTCCCGATGGCTGATCACCAGAAATTGAGACTGACACGCATATTCCTTAATAACCATGGACACACGATACACATTTGGCCCATCCAGGGCTGCATCGATTTCATCCATAATATAGAAGGGCGCTGGATAGAAGTTTTGAATGGCAAATATGAATGAGAGTGCGACCAGCGTCTTTTCCCCACCAGAAAGGATCTCCAGTGAAGAAATCTTTTTCCCGCGCGGTCGAGCTTCGATTGTTATTCCCCCCTCGAAGGGGTGGGCAGGATTCTCTAAGATCATTTTGGCCGACCCGCCTGGGGAGAGTTTTTGGAATACCGTACTGAAGACACGGTTGATTTCATGGTATGCCTTCATGAAGTTTCGGGTCTTTTCCAATTCAATCCGATCGATACTATCCAATATTGCTTTCCTTTCCCGTTGCAATGTTTGTCGGCGCATGTCGATCTCGTCCCACCGTTCCTTGACTTCGTCATATTCCTCAATCGATTTCAAGTTGACCGGTTCCAGCGCTTTCTTTTCCGTACCAGCTTTGCCGATTTTCTGATTGAGGACTTCTTCCGATAAATCATCGGTTACCGGCGGAAGAGTGCCATAATCCTTCGATTTTTCAAATAAATCGTCAATTTTTTCTTCGATGACGATTTTTCGGGTTTCCAAGCCATTAAATTTAGCCGTATTACGGGAATAATCGGAATTCAAATCTCCCAGGTCATCCCGATAGGATTTCTGCTTTTCCCACGATTCACTCCGTTGGGACTGCAAATCGGTAATTGTGTTAATTTGATTCGAGCGATTTTGCTCCAGAGTTTCCAGGTTGCTGGTAATATCTTTAATATTATCTTGAAATTCCCCAATCTGATCTCCCGTGGCACCCACTTCGTCCTTCAATTGTTCAATTTCATCCTCACGGGCCTTCATTTGGGATTGCCGATCTAAATGTTTCTCCAGCCCGTTCATTTGCCCATTGAGTTCTTTTCCCGTAGCCCGGAGTTGTTGTTCTCCTTCCTCTAACTTTTGGCGTTCTTCTTGGCGAGTTCCAATGCTTTGGTCATGATTTTCAATTTGACTGTCAAATTCTTTGAGGTTTTCATCCAAGGATTCATTCGCTTTGGTGTTCTCTGCGATCTTTTCCGTGTTTTCCTCATTATCCCGAGATAGATTTTCGATATCGGTAATTAGTTTTTGAACATTTTCCAAATCCTTGATCTGCCCGTTCACTTCGGCCAATTTCTCACTTTCTTCGTCGATTTGGCCCTGCAATTCGGTGCGGGAATCCTCAGCCGCTTCCCGTTCACTTTTAACCGTGGTGATGTTTTCAGAGATGTTTGCGATTTCTTCTTGGATTTTCTCGCTTTTCGCTGAATGATCGGTAATAGTTTGTTTCTTTTCTTGAATTTCGCCGTTTAATCGGTTTTGATCATCGGTTGCCGCCTCAATATCCTCCAATAGCCGCTTAACATTCCCCAAAGCATTCAAATCTTCGGTGATTTGGGATAACTCGTCCGAATTAGTATCGATTTCCGCCTGCAGCACCTTGCTATCATTCCAGAAATTGTCGGAACTCTTCTTAGCATCGGCAATGGTAGTGGTGATTTGGGTGATTTCGGCCTCGACCTCTTCCACTTTCTGGGATTTCTCGGAATTTTCCGATTGGGCATTGGCTACCTTTTTCTCGGCCTCTTCAATCTTTTTCTCGAGAGAATTCAATAGGGTGGTGGTTTGGTTGAGCTCCTTCTCTCTCTGTTCAATTTGGGTTGATAACTTTGTTAATTTAACTTGGGCATCCGCCAAAGACTCTGACTGGGCGCTGATGGCGATATTGAGGTTTTCCAAAGCGCGGTAATGCTCCGAGGTGTCCGCCACTGCCACTGCTTGCAAGGCCACTCGAATGGAGTGGAACTTTTCGGTAAAATCCTGAATGAATCCGTCGAAGTTTGCGGTTGATTCATGGAGTGCCTCATCACTGGCTTCTTGCACGACCTCATTCAATTGAGCAAGCGGCTCTTCGATGTTTTCGATTAAAAGGCGCATCGTTGTGACCGCATCGGTCATCATACTGAGGTTTTCATCAGGGCTTTCTTGAATGAGTTGGGAGATTTCCTCGACAGATTGAAGCATCTCCGAAATATCCATCACGAAATTCTTGAGCACATCTCGGGACTCGTCAATCGCCACCTGACTCACATTTTGAATATCTGCTTTGACATCTCCGGCCGAACGGTCGATATTTTGCATCAAATTCATCAAAGTTTCCAAAACGCTGCTTAGTTCCGCTTGGGTTTCTCCCTGTTCGTCCTCTTTTTTATCGATGGTCTCTTGCAAACCGGCATGTTGTTCCTTCAGTTTATCCATCTTGGATTGATACCCGTCGGCCTGCGTCTGGATTTTTTCTGATTCTTCCGTTAACTGGGTGACGTCATTTCCCAAATTGGTTTTTATAATATCATGTTTCTGCTTTTCACGCTGAGCAGTATGGAGTTCGTTTTCCGTATTCTTCAGTTCCACACGGAGTCCCGATAATCGTTTCTCATAATCTCCCAATTCACCCTCCAAGTTCCGCCGTTTCAGTTCCAGGGTATCTTGCTGCGATTGTCCCCGTTTCTGATCCTCATTGGCTTTTTTGAGTTTCTCTTTCGCGTCTCTTAGTTGGGTGCTGAGTTCTGCCTCTTGTTTCTTGAGGGCATTAATTTGATCCTCGACCGGATTGCCCCGGGTGAGATTATCGTATTCCTTTTGG
>JABCSI010000168.1 GCA_018238965.1 Promethearchaeota archaeon | reverse complement strand
ATGGCTTTTTCAGTAATTTCAGAAATCGGTTTCACTAATCTATTTGAAACTACCATGCTTATCGCGCTAAAAATGCCTATTATTAGACAGAAAATAATCAAATTTTGAATTAATCGTTGGGTGGATTCTGAATACATTGAATCCTTTGAGATCGCTACCGTTACATACCATATCCGTTGATCCAATGACGCGGTGGCTGTTTTAAAGAAAAAAACACGATTCTCAATAAGAGTCGATTGGTTGTACCAGCTAATCGATAAATTAAGGGAGGATGCATTGAATTCAATATCTTCAGGTGAAATTTCTTGAAATACTCGGGAACGATTAAAACTATTGGCAATGTAGACTGCTCCAAGAATCTCACCTTCTGCATTCTCATAATTTGGATCAATAATAAACGCTCGGTAATCCTCATTATATCTCGAATCTTCATAAATAAATTCGAGAATTTTTTCTTCTTGGAAGTTCATGACAAAGATGCCATAAACCTCACCATCGATAAATATCGGGCGCAGAATCCGAATTGCAGGACTTTCTGTCCTTCTCGCGATTGAAATCGGAGATACATAATAGCTTCCCTCTTCCAAATTCAGCCCATCACTAAACCACGATTTATCTCCTTTATAATCCACCAAATCTTCTTCTCCTAATCTTTCTCCCACCAATATATTTCCATCTCGATAGAAAATACGGATCAAGTCAATTCCCTCCGTAGATTGTTGAATTTGATTAAAATAACCATAAATCGTCTGGTATAATTGTGTACTGTTGATTTGATGAGGATAAAGATCTCCTTGAATTCGTTCGGTGGAATTTAATGATTCGTAATATTCATCAAGCGAAGCATTGTTCTTTCGCCATTCCACAATTTCATCAATTTGATCATAGGGTGATAATACCTGAAATAAATATTTGTAGTCTGCTAGCTTCATTTCCATTAGATCAGCGAGACGGTTGGAATCTAACTCCAATTTTGACCACGCTAATGTCGAATCATCCTCAATTTGCTCCGGGATATATATTCCCAAAAAAATTATAGCGGGGAATAGTGCACATAATCCACAAAATAATACGATTCGAAATCGAAAGCTAATTGACACATCTTATATACAACTAATTGCACTTAAAACACTTTTGAAAGAAAAGAGATATAAACGTATATTCTATTACTCCTAAACTCATGAACAACTGTGTACCCCTTCAATTGCAACCAAATAACCAAATTCCCTTTTAATCTCTTCAAAAAGAGAAATAAATGTGGATAACGCCTTAAAATATAGAGATTCCATTTCATTTATCACTTTTTCTTGATTTGAATTGTAGATAATAATTTTTCATTATAGTAGTTCCATTTAGTTCCGGTGACTTTTCTTGCTCAGATTCTATGTATCGCTTGATCCCACTATCGCACATTTCCAAAAAAAGCTGCGTGAGTTTTTGCTGGGGGAGTTTATGTATAAATATCATTTTTGTTTGTAAATCTGAAATTATTCGGTCAGTTAACACCATTTGCAAGGCTTTCGGGATTGGCATTTCTTATCACTCTCTCTAATTCTTTGTTTTCCTTTATCTCAATATATAGATAATAGTATCAGAATAAAAACATCATTGAAATTAGTTAAAAAAATAAAAAATATTTCGGAGGATTCAAGAAGAGATATGATCAACAATGAGAAATAATTTCATCTTTTCTTAGAAGTACTCTTTGAGGCAGTGGAGATGGATGAAGAAGCTCTTGATGGGGAAATCGACGCTTTCTTTGCCAAGTTGCGGTAATAGGGAGTTGGATAGGGTTGTTTTAATTTTTTCCGAATGTATCCCCCTTGATTTATTTTATTTCGCATTGATTTTCCCGAATAGAGTCGATCATAGCGATTGGTGTAAATCCGTGAATATTTAGGTGAATAACCCTCAATTACGGGCGCTTTACTATAAGTTTTTGTCATTCCTACCTCTTTTGGTGATGATTGGCTAATCGAAGATTCCATGGTAGGTGTTATAATAGTAACTTCTTCTAACTCCACAGCGGGTCCTCGTACTGGGGGAACTTGGCGGCTAAAATAGGGTTCCGATTCTCCGTAAAAGAAATCCTGAATAGCGGTGAGGGATCCACTATAGCCTCCATAAATCAATTCCCGTTTATTGTCTTTATTTAAATCATCCAGTACAATATCGTTTACTACATGTCTTGTTCGTTTTTTCCACTTCAAATCCATGGAAAACAAATCTGGACCGTAGAACTTAAAAACATATAAGAACAGTGCTCCTTCGCTCACAATTAATTCCGAATTACCGTCTCCATCCATATCATTAATCATTAGTGATGTGATGCGATCCTCCATGGGTTTTTGATTGACGAGTTTACCATCACAATCGAAGAAATATAGGACTTGATCATTCCCTCCGACCACAATAATTGGAAGTCCGCTAACCTCTAAAGCTCCAATGTCGCAAGCAAGTAGATCCTTCTCAGTTTCAAAGCTCCAAAGTTCTTCCAATCCCTCGCTCTGGATCACACTCATTCCGCCACCCTTGAAAAGCGCAATAATTTCCTTCTGACCATTCCAATTGGTATCGGCCACTTTGAGCATGGTAATTCGCTTCTCAAATTTTTTGGACCATAACAATGTCAAACGATCATCGTATAGTTCAAAAGTGTTGATAGTTTGATCCCAAGACCCGGTCACTATTTCTTTGCGTCCATTGCCGTTTATATCCGCAATCACGCATGAATTAACGAAATGATCAAATTCAATGTAGTGGATTTCTTTAAATTCGCCGGATTTGCCTTGATTATCGAGGTCGTCTTTATTTTCGAGGTTTTCCTTATTCTCACGATTTTCGGCAGCGGGGAAGAACTTGAAGATGCGAAACGAACGATCTCCAGATCCAGTGACAATTTCATCGTTACCATCACCGGTAAGATCACCTGTCGCAACACACCGAACCCAAGATGGAAATTCGAGGGTTTGCTGCTCCTCAAATTTGGAGTTAAGAATGTACAGCTTCTTATCTTGGGATCCTACCGTAATGATGGAGCATTGATTGCATTTTCCTGTAGCAATGCACCGGATCACCTTGGAGAATTTTCGCTTTTGAATCAGGCGGGTGTTTTGGACTATCATAAGATTTTGCACTCGGCGGTTATAGTGGCTTGATCCTATCATAAATTTCAGAAGAGTGTTTCACCTAAAATTTATCGATGTTATGTGGATCTTGCCTAGGGAATATGTTTCGTGGGTGTTCAGCTACAAAGAAACAATAACACTATAAATATTTATCCCTTGAGGAAATTTCCAATGAATCTCCCATGGAATGGAAACAAGTAAAGTGAAGTGATGAAAAAAATCCTTGAAAAAATATAGCTGAGAGATGAATTGTGAAAAGTTAATGGATGAGAAAGGATAAATGATGAAAAAAATTATCGAAAAGAACCATTAGGAAAAATGGGATTATTTCCGAATCAACTGGGGTTGGGTGGGTACTGGGGCATGTCTATTAGCGTATTGCCAGATCTGTTTAGCACGAGTTCTTAACGTGACCTCGGTAATCCGTGCAACACTGGCAATATTGGTCTGGGTGCGTTTTTCCGAGGTGTCCTTGGCCGCCAAATACAGCACCGCGGCAGCGATTCCCTTGGGATCTTTGCCAATCCTGGACATGCCTGATTTCTTAGCTGTGAAAAGGAGCCAATTAGCTTTTTGCTGGATCGGCATACTCAAACGTAATTCATTTCCGAACCGATAGATCAGGTGATTACTGGATATCGGGCTGTATCGAAGGCCTAACACCGGTAGAACTTCCCGAACAATTAGGGCTAATGCCTTATGGATATTGCGCAGTGGTAAGACCGAGCATTCTACCACTTCTTCCAATAAACGTGGAAATTCATGCACTCGGATTGCGGAATATAGGGATGCGCCGATAAAAGCCTCTATGGAACGTCCCATGGTGAGTTTTTTCTTGGCGGCTAATCTATAAATGTTCCAGGCGGTTTCCTGAATAAAATCGGGAACTGCCAATCTTGTAGCCATTTGGCTCAATTTCGGTTTAGCCTCCCAATAATTTCGCTCTAAGGAATTGATGAGCGACCCTTGAATTTTATTTAACCGTGCAAAAAGTGCACGCTTTTGAGGTTGGAGCTGTCTCCCCCGAGAATCGGTGTTGAATTGCCCAATTATTGTGCGATTTCCAAAACTACGCCACAAAGGTTCAGTTCTTCGGCGATTATTAATTTCATCAGCATTATAGGCCCGACGTTCGCTGTTAATTAAACTCGGCGCAATAACCAAGCCGCAATTCGCACAAACGTATTCACTCTCATGGTTTAAAACAATGTGGGGTGAATTGCAACAAGGCTCATCAAAATTTTGTTCCCTATAGAATGTAGTGGTTATGGTTATCCCTCATTTGTTATTCGGAATTTGCTCCCCTATAGTCTTTATTCTAAAAATTTTTATTAAATTCCGAAAAATTCAGTTTATTCTTATCCTTTCCTTGCAAACTCAGACTTAATAATGTAAGCCCATTTTCGCAATGAAATGGAGTCGACCAAAAGGAAACAAATCTTCCAAGGTTCATTTCTGCAAATTGATATAAAAACCTAATCAATTATTTTTCCCATGGATTTATTTTTTCTCTCACTTTCATGATTTTTTCATTTCTAAACTTCTCACTTTCTTGATTTTTTGATTTTTTGATTTCTGGGATTCGCGATTTTCCCCTTGGGAAGAAAAAATTATTAGGGCAAAAAACTAGATCCTTCTTAATACAATTCTTTTTGAAAGAAACTTTAATAGAGGAATTCACATGGAAAAACAATTGTTTATCGTAAATCAAGGGAACTTGAATCCCATCACTAAGGCAGTATTTACCACGGGTGACGCATATCTCGTAGTCGATCACACGTTGAAAAGGATTTATATCTGGTTAGGGAAAAAATGTAGCGTCGACGAGAAAGGTGTGGCAGCTGTTGAAGCGCGCAGAATTGACGACGGCCAAGCCTTCAACGGGGCCGCTAAAATTATCACTATTGATCAGGGTGATGAAACCAAAGAATTCATGGAATTGGTGCAAAATTTAAAAATTCTGGATAAAAACCTGGCCAAATCCATGCTAAAGGATGTGAACACCGGAGAATTCGCCGATCAGGCCAATCATATCAATGCCCTATACCGAATTTCTTCGGAAGAATTTGAAGGCATCAATGCAATTAAGTATCTACAGGTCCCTTTTGATAAAGATTCTTTAGATAGTGAAGATTGTTTTATGGCTGACATGGGGGTAGATGTTTGGGTGTGGCAAGGAAAAGATAGCAACGTGAAAGAAAAAGTTAAAGCCATGCAGTTCGCCCGTGAGTTCGATGCCGATCGTGCCGGCGACCAAAGACCTCGAGTATTCATGGAGGGTGACGATGATGCTGAATTCTTAGCCGTTTTAGACGGAAAAACTCTGGAACAGGATCGTCCTACGTCAGATCTCCAACCTGAAGCTTTCGAAGGAGAAGTTGATGAGACAATCGTCTATGAAGCACCCAAAGTGGAAACGCCCGCGGAAGAAGCACCTAAAGTAGAAGAACCCAAAGTAGAAGAACCCAAGGTGGAAGAACCTCCTCCATCTATTAGTGTCCCTGCAGCTGATGAAGCAGCTCCCGTTCCAGAAAATGAAATCATGGTGCAGAAAGGCGAAGGGCGTTTAACCTGTCCCAAATGTGGAAATGTAAACCGCAGCTTGTTCCGTGAAGTGGAAGATCCAACCAATATTATTATGGCTTATCCACGTATCCTCGGGAAGAAGTGGATTTGCGGTAAATGTGGTCAAGAATTTCGTAAAAAATAGAATAGATTTCGTTGGATTCTAAACCATCGCTTTCCATTTCGTTTAGTTATTAATTTACTACCAATTTTTTCTTTTTCTTCACTTTTTAACTTAATTTGGCTCCCTATTCTTATCCTATGATTGCGGCACAATTTTCTTCTTCAGAAATAGGATTTCAAAGGGCAACGCCACAAGACAAATTATAATTGGGACTAAAAAGTGCACCTGTTCCATCAAATAACCCCCAATGATGCCTGTTGGGATAAAACCGATACCCTTGATTGCCATGATTACTCCATATATCTCTGCCGAGCGGTGTTCTGAGAATCCGGTGGCCAGGCTAAAGTGTGCAGGAATATACATGGTAACCGATAATGCAAAGAAAACCTGGCCAAGCAACAACCAACCAAAATAATTTCCATCCCGAAGTATCCATGCTGTAATAATTGAGCCGAACATTCCAAAACCCATGCTCACACTTACGATTAATCCTTTTCCGGAACCAATCTTTTCTGTAAGTTTACCTGCGGGAATTTGGAAAAGGAGATTTCCGATACTGAAAACTAGAGCCATCCGGGCGATATCTTCCTTTTCAATTGAAAAATTGGCCATTAACCCGGCATTGTAAGTGGCCAATGCCAGTCCCCAAACGAACGCGTCAAAGGTTAAGTATATAATTAAATTCCGAATGAGGGGATTCTCCCGAATTATTGTAATCATTGGTTTTTTCAAATGATGGTTTTCATCCACTTTTTCGGTCTGATGCACATAGGCAATATAACTCTGGCGGGAGCGCCTCAATTCCCGTTCACGCAGAGTTAACATCATTAAAATGATCTGAATCGATGCAATTATGAGAAACAATTGGAAATAAAATTGGTATCCGTATTCTGGTCCCAGAATATCAATGAGACTATTCGCCAGTACGCTCCCCCCAAAAAAGAGAAAGAACATTACACCGAAATTTGAAGCAGAATGACCTTTTGGGAGATTTTCATTCATAAAATTGTTGTAAGCGGGATCGTTAAGTCCGGTTCCAAAATAGTAGGTCAATATTCCGAGTTCTATCAACAAAACTGAAGGTAAGAAGCTCATACATGCAACGCCGATTATAATAAACAGGTATCCCAGAGCAATGATGATTTTTCGTCCGTATTTATCCGAGAGTTTTCCCGTCCAAAATTGGGGGATAAATAATAGAATTTGTGCTAAGGTTGTAATCAAGCCTACAGTTGTTTCGGATCCCACTATAGAAAATAGATATGGTTGGATTAGTGTGTTTATTAAGCTAAAGGCGAAGCCTTGCAAAACATTGAAAATATAGAAGGAGCGACGATTATGACGTTTAATTGCTACAAGTGGTTCTGATTCTTCAAGGGGAGGGGAGGGTGGAATCGGGGTGGTTGGGGGAATTTGGGAGTCCATGGGTCTTCTACAAAGGAAAAAATGCAGCAAACCAAATTACTTTTTTGCTTTTCTGACTTTTTCTGGTTTATTTTGGATTTCTCGATAGTGTGATGTTCATGAAAACCCACACTTGATAATTGGCGGTCGCTTGATCTTTTTAGTATTAGTCATTCCTTCCTTCTATTAACAATTAGCGTATTGAATATTGCTAATTTTATATGGTGAAAAAATTTTGTCCGAAACAACTAATACCCGTAAAAACCCCTTGTCTACTATCCTATTGCTTGTCGTTATTATCGGCGCCACAGCATTCTGGTACTATGCCCTATATGCTCCCATTGATTTTGAGGTTGCCGAAGAATCAGGTTCTTTCTCTCTATTAAGTGCCAATACCACAGCCACGGAATTGGTGATTGACATCGATGCCGATATTGGAGACTTTTCAATAGATTTACTCCCAGAAGGGAGCAATGACAGTGTATATGCCTTTTGGAATTACACATATTTGATCGATACCCAGCAATCAACGGAACCCGCTGTTGAAATCTCGGTAACCGAATCGACCGTTGGAAATGTGCTCACGATTATGATAATTATTGACCACGATGGTGCAGTGGATTCTTTTCAAATGTTAAACTTAGAGTTCTCTCTCGCTTTTGCAAGCAATTTTACCCAAATTGATATCTTGGGTTATTTCAATGTTGCAAATGTAGAAATCGATTTGGAAGATGTAACCCTTGGTAATGTTTCTTTATACACTGACGTGGGAAGCTATGCTCTGACCTTATCGAATAGTGAAATACTCGGAGATCTCGATCTTTATGCCGATGTGGGTTCCATTGAATTGGATTGGGAAGATAACATCTTTTTAACGCCCGGTATTATTGATTTCAGCACATCTGTCGGAAGTATTAATGTCGATTGGACACAGCGAATTAGCCTTAATTCAAGCATGGAATTGTGGTTGGAGACGGATACAGGCAGTATTGAATTGGATGTGTTGGTTACTTACGATTCAGCGAAATTGGATATTCTCTGGTCTATGTCTGCAGGAGATGTCGACAATGATTACGAAAACGGTCAATCCGTTGGAAATGATCATTATCAGACTATCAACTATGATGCTCTTTCGATTCCTACTTTCTTTATCGAAGCGAGTTCTTCAATTGGCTCCATTGATATAAACATAGACACCTATTAGAAAACATCGCTTTCAACATAGTTCTGTGTTGATTTTTTTTGTCTTTTGTCTTTTATATTTTTCTTATCCTTTCCCAAAATTTATCGTATATCTTCCGAAGGTTATAGTTATTGATTTTTTACTTCGGTCCGCCCTCAAAGTCGAAATAAAGGCGCATATCCTCCGAACGAATAAACCCAAAATTTTTAATGAGCATTTCCAGCAATTCTAACAATTGCTGCCCTCTCTCGATAGTTTTTGGATCGGTTTTTAGATGTTTATCACTGGGAACGCCTGCCCGCTTACGTTTTCTAAGAAATAGTTCATTGATAATGTCATTTAAGGTCAATCCTTCTACTGTAGAATGGGTGTCGAAAAAGAGGGAGAAAATAACTTCTT
>JABCSI010000167.1 GCA_018238965.1 Promethearchaeota archaeon | reverse complement strand
AGAGTATTTTTTACTATAATCATATTGGATTTGGTACTCGTTTTAAACCCAACATAAGGCAATTTCATTAAATGTGAGTAGATTATCTGTTCATATTTATGACCTTCCTTTAGTGCAAATTTTGATCCAGCCCGTCTGGGGAAACGGGGCTCTGGTTCTACATTGGAAATTCGCCATTGAGGTGTATTGGGCAAGTAGAGGAACGTTTGCCTTTGGCATTCTCCCTGGACATATCGTTTAAGTGAATTTTTATTGAAATTTTTTTCGATTTTCCAACTTTGCTGAATTTCATTTTCAATAATCTTCTGATCACGATCATCGCTTATTCGAAATTCATCAAGAGGATTGCTCTTTTTAACAGTTGTTATGTCTTTTGGCTGGTTTCCCATCTAATCGTCATTTCCTTTGTCAAAGTTTTCTCCTAAGATCGGGAATTGATTGAAAATTGATTGGTCATAGATTCCAAATCTTTGCACTTTGAATTTAGCCTTCTGCCTATCTTGTATTCAACTTTGAGAATAATAATTGATTGGTCAGCGAATATAAAATAATTATTCCGTAATGGTTTAATAAAGTGACTTTCGATTAGGTGTTTCTTTCTAAATTAATTTAGAAGATTCACGATTAAGGATTCGTCTTCGTAATCTCATTATCCACCACTCAATGCTAAATTTGTAGTCTTTCTTTTCCCACAATTTCGCAATGATTAGCCAAAGGATAAATTCTATACCAACAAATGTAAATACTTGGGCATATGCATCGCCTGGAAAGGATGGGATGATATTCCAAAGCGGCATATACCACTTCAGATTCAAAACACAGAGAAGACTCTCAAAAATATAAATGGTCATGGTAATATCCCCGAATCTCTTTAGAATTTGCGTGCGGTTTAGTTTTTTCTTATTCTCTCCCTCTTTTTCTTCCTTTTTCGCTCCTTCCATCTTATGTGGGGCTCGAAATTCTAATATTTCCATAAAAATCATTTGGATCAAAAGGATATATCCCAAGTCTATAAGTTGAATTTCCAAGGGTAAAAATGATCCAAATGCGGTGGGGTCTAGGTTTAACCCGTTTATCGAGATGAATATCCCTGCCCCTCCCATAAACACAGCACTACAGCCATAACCCAGTCTCCGGAAAAATGTTCGGGATTTTTTTTCCGCAAATCCAATCCCAAAAACTAACCCCAAGAATCCATAGGCGAAATTGGGGAAAGAACTCTGGGGAGGACCGATAATAAACTTCAATAAGAGCACTTTTAGATATTGTCCTGCGTTCAGCGCTTCAAAAAAGACGGGATCAAACCATGAATGCAGAACTGGGGAACTTATGAACCAGAGTATCACCAATGCGCCGAGAATTAGAAAATTTCGTTTACTTCTCTTATAACCGTTTTTTCTCCATAAAAGCATTAATATCCCGGTACAAACGAGCCCATTCAAGGCGATCAAACCCACTGCATCTGTTTGAAAGAGAATTTCGAAATCTGTCCACATGAATTGTCCCATTTCAAGGGATCCGGTCACCAGAGTTCGTTGAATACTTCCATTCCAATTCATACCGTAGTGAAATAATGAGATATGGAGAATAGATGCCAGAAATAGAAGTAAATATCCGATGATAGAGGATCGAAATTTGGTCCACAAAGTCGTTTTTCGAATCAGAAAAGCTGAATTATTTTGAGAATCTTGGGAATTTTGTGAATTTTCGGGATTTTGATTTTTATAGGCATCTACTGCGAGTCGGAGATTATATGCTAATGCAGTACTGGAGATTAAGACAAAAACTGGAGCACAGGTCGCGAAAAGTACGATTGGAGCCAACAGAATGATCAACCATAAATGCACTTCATCCAAAGGGATCAATTCGTAATCCCAGAACATAACGTGGGAAAATGCATGGGCGAGAATGATTGTAAGGGCGGCAAAACCGCGATAGGAATCAAGATAGAGTAATCGTTTTGACATGAAGTTCACATTATCTGTATTCGTGATACTCAGTTATTCACTTTAAGCTCGGTTGGTATAAATAATTATTTCATTTCTAATATTTTAACCGAAAATCTCCAAATTCTATGTTGATTAGCCCCAATTATGAAATAATAATGCTAAATTTTCTTTTAATTTATCTTAATCATTGAAATATCGTATTTGAAGCAGAGATCTCCAATTTACTTGTAGAAAAATTTTTTATAAAATCATAAGAAGACATATGGAAGAATAAGGAAATTCTGGATTTTATTAAAATGCTTCCAACTCGCTGATCTACATGACGAGTAGAAAAAACACACCAGATATTCACGATATTCATAAATCTGGTTTTTTTCATCGAAGAAGTAATAAAAACTCAAAACCAAAATGGTGAGAATGATGAAAAAAATGAAGAAAATGAAAAAACAGTTAGAAACAATAATAAAAATGCCCCCGAATTGTGTGGGGTGCACTAAAGAGAGTAACGGGCTCAATAAATTTGCCGTACTCGTGGTAAAAGGAAAAGGCCGTTATGGAAAGAAGAAATATGGTCGATTTCAGAAAAAAGCCGCAGTGCATTTCAATTTATGTGCAAAGTGTGAATCCAAATCAAGGAAAAAGCATCTCAGGAAGATCTTGTGGATTATTATTGCTTGCTCCTTTTCCCTGATTATCAGCGTAATAATAGGCCGTAAAAATTCTAATATCTTTTTGATAATCTTCCTGGGATTAATCGAAGTGATTATTGTATACTATTCAGCGAGATCCATCTTGTTCCGTATGAAATTTTTGCGAAATCCCGAAATTGAATTTTTCCGTGCCTTTTCCCCAGAAATTTCCTTTTTAACGGCGAAGTACGAACAGACTCCCATTCAGATTCAACTCAAATTTCGGATTCCAAAAGTTCTTCTCTTTTTCAAAGCAAAAATATCCCCTATTCGCACCAATATTACATGTTCTCCCTTGAAAAGGGTGGACCGCTATTAGTTTGGGTCTTTTTTCTTAATTTTTTTCAAGATTTTAAAATCGAGATCGCGCACATAAATCGCACCATCCTTTTCGTGAATTATTGAGGGGTTCGGAGAAGATGAGAAGATGTGATACAATTTCTTTGGAAAAATCTCCTGAAAATTTCCTCTGGGGTGCTCGTGGGACCTGTATATTCTTTTAAGATTGTTCATTTCTAAAAATCGATCAACTATTGGTTCGGTATAATAGAAAAAACCATGGTAGGATCGCGCTTCCGGGTGCTCATCGGGATTCTCAGATGGGTCATTCCATCGAATTTGCGTAAAAATATCCTTCAATCGAAATTTCAAGGCTCGATCCTGAATTAGGGAGTAATCGGAATGAGGTTTGGGAATTTGATTCAATATATCTAATTTAAAGGGTTCTTTAGGGATTCCGGCATGAATACAAACTGAATCGAGAGGTGTTATTGCTGCCAATGACATTAATTCGTATAATGATTCAACCGTCGCACTCACCGCATCAAAAATGTCTGCATTTTGAAAATATCTTTGCAATTCTTGATAGAATCCAAATATTAAGTTTAAGGACATGTCTTCATGATTCCCCCGAAGGAGAATTACCCGATCAGGCCAAGCAAGGCTCATGGCAATCAAATACATTATGGAAAGAAATCCATATTCTCCGCGATCGACGAAATCACCCATAAACACTATCCCTTCGACTTTTTTTTCGAAAAAGGGCCGAGTAATTCTCAAAATGGATTCAAAATCCCCGTGAATATCTCCTACAATGAGCATGTTATTAAAATGGGGGCTATATTCTTTGAGATCTACGGCATTTGGGATGGTTTGGGCTAGGGCATAATATTTCGTCCAGATTTTTCCCACTTGAAAGAGCGAAAAAGGCGATACGTCCTTCATTATCATATAAGCTTCGGGTGATTCGAGAAGCTTTTGCAAAGACCGTGGTACGTATCGCTTATTGTATGGGCGCATGTTGAGAAACTCGATTAATGGTAAATGAAGGGAAATGTTCCGACATTTTAAAGATAAAGGGCGGAAATGTTTAGTTTTTTCCGATTTCGATGGTCTGTGTATTAGGTGTTAATTATTATTTATTATGTCCTTATAAAAAGATACGCGTTTTAGTGAGGTGTTTACCTAATTAAAAGGTGTAAACTTCATTTTTTTTAAATTTTTTATTCCCTTTTCGTCATTTAATGATTTCATTTTATGTTTTCATTTTAGGATCTTATTTTTTGATTATATTTAATAGATATCCCAGAACTAAAGATTTATATATTTTTTATTCAAAGTTCTGTATTATGCAAGAGCGTATGGGGCCGAAATCGGAACTTGGGACTTTATTGAAGCGATATGGACTGGGACAAATGGCACTTAGTGGTGTGGAATTTATTCTTATCATCCTTGCTCTTATAGTCATCCCCATAATGGAAGACTCGAATTTAAATATGAACAATGAGGCGGATATCGACAAAATTCTGGAAAACGGTGGCCTTTTGGCTATATTCATAATCATCCTGTTATTGATTTTCTTCTTTGCCATCGGAATTTTTGGGGTATTGGTTTTGCGAATTCGCTATATCAAGCAATTAGGCATCGTCAGTAAAGAAACAAGTAGTCGTTATTTACGGAATATCTTTGTGTATGAAATTGCAATTGTCTCGTGTTGGTGCATATTTCCATTCTTTAATTCAATCGAGTCTGAGCCCCGTTTCTATATATTTGCCTCCATTTCAAATATTTTAGCCCTGGCCATGATTCCCCAGTTAAAGAAATGGGTTGGCGACTTTTCCCAGCAAAATGCATCCGAAGAAGATATCCCTGCCTTAAATTTTTGGCTCCAGATTCGTATGGGGGGTCTTGCCCTTGGATTGATTGTATTTCTCTTCGAAGCCATTTTTGGATTCATGGGATTGGTAGGAATGTTAATTGGGCTAATCTTTCTGGCGGCCGCAGCGGTTGCCAATTGGCAAATTGGTTATAATATCGAGTCAATTTTTGGGTGAATTTTACCCCCACAATTCCAATTTATTCCAATTCTTAATTTCAATTCTAAACTCCAATCTAAACTCCAAATCTAGAATCTAATTCCATTCCAAAAAGGAATTTTTCTTCTTACCGCAAAAATATCATCAGTTTGTTAACCCACTTGCCAGTAATGCGATTTGCTGGATATACAAATAAAAATCATCAAAATCCATAATGGATAGAATTAAATCATACTTTTTCGAGGTGCTTATCTTCAAACCTTCTCCAAAGAAATTCTGATGGAAACTTAGTTGTTTATTGTAGGAATATTGTTTATGTGCACCGAAAAAATTATATTGAAAATCAATACCGTGTTCAGGAAAAGTCTGCTTATTGATTATGCCATCAATCAACATATCTGGACTAAAATCCAATTTTTTATTTTTTATCAGGCTGGAAATTTCTGTGCGTGAAATTTTCGGATTTAACAATTCAAAGGTTGCTTTATTTTTGTAGATATATAGGTTGCCATCCTCCACAATTTCTATGTAGAAATTTCCTTTTGTCCCTCGTGAGAATAGGGTGTTCAAATACAGAATAAACTTTGACACATTTCGAAATAGGCCCGGGTAATTGGTAGAAAATTTTACCATGATTTGATCGGATTTCTCTATCATCTACATTATTCATTCAATCTTCGTGGGTAAAAGTTTTCCTCAAATAAATTAATTTCAAATGATCTTTTTGAAGTTCAATTCGTTATAAATTCGTTATAAATTCGTTATAAATTCGTTATAAATTCGTTATAATTCGTGATAAACTCGTGAAAAATTCGAGAAAACGGTAAATTGCTGTTTAAGTTGAATAAAAATTTTCATTGGCAGTGATAATCCTTTGATGGGTAAAAAGACTGTGAAACCAGTTTCATCCGACTCAATTGTCACTGGCTTACTATCCCATTTGCCATTAATGCGATTACTTGGACGTATTGGTAAAAATCATCAAAATCCATAATGGACAGTATCAAATCATAATCTGTCGAAGAGCTAATTTTAATATTATCTCCATAGAGGCTCTGGTGGAAACTTAAGAGAGTATCAGAGACTTGTTGTTTCTGTTTAGTGTAGAAATTATACTGGAAATCAATACCGTGTTCTGGAAATGTCTGTTTATCGACAATGCCATCTATCAACATGTCTGGATTTAGCTGTAATTCATTGCCATTTATTAATTTGGAGATTTCTGCCCGTGAAGTTCGCGGATTCAACAAATCAAAGGTAGTAATATTTTGGTAGATATATAGGATTCCATCCTCCACAATTTCTATGTAAAAACTCCCTTTGGACTCTTGGGAAAATAGTGTGTTCAAATATAGTATGTATTTTGACACATTGCGAAAAAGTCCTGGGTAATTTGAAGAAAATTTTACAATAATTTGGTTCTGGCTTTCCATTATCTAAGCAATTAAGCACTTTATGGGTAATAAATAATATTTTTTCCCAATCAAACAAATCGAGTTTTATTCCTTTTTCGAGATTATTCTTTAATTGTGCGCTATGTATTTAATTGTGCTGGTTTTCCTTAATCTTGATTATCTTTCGATCGGTAAATAGACCGTGAAACTTGTGCCGACAGACTCGGTCGATTCGACCTCAATGGTTCCACGATGATTTCGAATTATTGAATACGCTACCGTAAGCCCGAGGCCCGTTCCATTCGATTTCGTGGTGAAGTATGGATCAAAAATGTCGGTGACATGTTCCCGGGAAATTCCAACACCGTGATCCCGCACCATGATTTTAATATAATTGCCGGGTGCTAATCCGAATACCAAGTGTCCCTTTTCTTCATGAAATGCCATGCAGAGATCGATCGTTCCTTTCCCAGCCATTGCTTGGGATGCATTTATGATTAAATTTTGAAATACCCGACTCAGCTGACCTTCATCTGCTTGGATCATGGAATTTTCCTTGAAATCATGGTAAATAACTTTTGTTTTGGTGTTACTTAATGCCAGCTCAATCGTTTCCTTCAATTGAGTGGATAAATTAACCTGGGTAAATTTTAATTTTGGCTCCTTAACCATATTCAAGATATCATCCGAAAGGGCGTTTGCCTTATTGAGTGCTTCTTTGGCGTTGATAATGAATTCTTGTTGTTCTGGTGTTAATTTCAATCCGGATTTCATTTCCAGTTCCAATAATTCCAGATTGCCAAGTATGACCCCCATATAATTTCGTAGATCATGGGTAATTCCACCGGCCAGATTGCCAATGGCTTCAAATTTTGCCAGATGGAGAATTTTGTCTTGGTGGGTTTGAATTTCTCGTTCTCGGGTGGCTTGCACGAAGGAATACAAAAAGAACGCCCACATACTACATTCGAGAATTTCGGTGAAATCCTCAATTGGATCTAAGACTGTAAAATCCCACATCCATTCTGCTACATTGGATATCATGTGAAATGAGGCAAATACCAGAATCAACAGAATGATAAATTGAACCTCGTTTGAAAAAATTTTCCTTCCCTTCCACAGTATGGGGATTCCTGCAATAATATAAAAAATTAAACCAATCCCATCGAACAAACCTACATTTACTGCCAAAATACTCATTTTTTTTCCTCCTTTTTTTGCCTCCTTTTGTTGGAGATCAACAGCAGTGTCCATAATGCAAAGAACATAGCGCTGACCATATGTAAAATGTGTTCGATAAGATTGAATAGATCATGGAACCAAAACCCTTCCACAATTGTAAATATATGTCCTATAATGAGCATCATCAATGCAGTGAAAATATAACCCCAATTTGGGATCTTTCGCAATTGATCCCGTTGGATATAAAAATAGATAATCGTCCATATCAATAGCACTAAACTGATTACTTCGTTATATTGGATTGGTGATTGAAAGTGCATCAAATAACCAATAAACGATTCATCCCTAAAAGATTACAGATTGCATCTGTTGATGTTGATTATGAATAATTATCCACAAATATGTATAGTCGTAAAACTGGTCAAAGTAGCCGAATGAAATATTTTCTTGCCCCAAGCCCCTACTTAACTGGGGCACTAAAAAAATTCCTCCTGGAAAAATTGCCGCACGAAACACCATATTGGATAGTGAACTAAATAATTTCAATCTTAAATCTCAAAAAATAAAAATCTATGGAAATTATAGTCAGATATGACACAATTTTACACCATCGGATTGATCATCTTCGGAAGTATAATGATCCTGCTTCATCTGGTGAAATATCGTAAAATTTCGATTACAACTTGGAAACCCGGGGCAGCATGGACCCGAGCCATGATCTACTTTGTATTATGCAATCTTATATCCGTATGGACAGGAACTGCTGATTTTTTGATTAATCAACCGATTGCAACCCAAGATCAGCTCGTTGAGCCCATGTGGATTATTCTGGGAAGCATCTGTTTTCTTTATATTTTTGTGGCTTACTGGGTTTTGTGGGCGAAAATGACTCTCACTTTTGACCGGAAATATTATATCGGGGTCGGAATAGTTTTCGGAATATTATGGGGTTTGAGCACCGGTCAAGTTTTGCTCTCATTTTATCACATGTGGAATATGACGGAACTTCCAAGGTGGGGGGTGTATCTGGGGTCCTATGCCTGCATGGGTTTATGGCAGTATCTGGTTCATGATTATTTTTGGGATGTGTATGTCAGTCCCGAACACGATTCCCCGAAATCGATCAAATTCAAGACAATGGCATGCCATATTCCAAATGTACTGCTCTGTTTACTATTTTTGGTATTATATGGAAATTATTGGCTTTATATATTCACCCAAACTTTCGCATTGGTTGCCACAACCATTTTTCAGAAATTCCCCGCACCCTGGGCG
>JABCSI010000166.1 GCA_018238965.1 Promethearchaeota archaeon | reverse complement strand
AATCAGAAAGAATGGAACTTTATTATAAATATGCAGAAAAATTAATCAAAAAAAATTTTGCCTATGTGTGCACTTGTTCTGGTGATGAATTTCGCGAATTTGCAAAAAAGAAAAAGGATTGTCCATGTAGGAAATTAAGTGTTAAAGAAAATTTGGATAGATGGGAAAAAATGTTAAAAGAGTATGATGAAGGTGAAGCGGTTTTAAGGTTTAAATCCCTCGAGGGAATGAAGCATAAAAATCCTGCGATGAGGGATTTTCCTTTGGCGAGAATAAATAAGAACCCCCATCCTTTACAAAAAAATAAATATAGAGTTTGGCCATTGATGAATTTGTCTGTGACTGTTGATGATATTGAAATGAAAATGACGCATATTATTCGAGCAAAAGATCATAGAGATAATTCAAAAAGGCAAGAGATGATTTACAAAGCTTTGGGATTAGAAAAGCAATTTCCTTGGACTGCTTTTTTAGGGAGAATTAAATTTAAGGACATGGATTTGTCGACGACAAAAATGAGAGAAGCAATTGAACAGGGAAAGTTTAAAGGATGGGATGATGAGAAATTGCCCACAATTGCTTCCTTAAAAAAACAAGGATATAAGCCAGAAGCATTTTGGAAATTTGCAGAGCGAATTTCCTGCGGACTCTCCCATCGGACAAGAAATCACTCAAATATTCCAATTAGTCCAGGATTGGGATCCATTAGATTATTGGTTCTTTGAATTGAAGACTTTGCCGAATTTGATGCAAACTTTCTTTGAAACCTACTATCAAAATGAGGGGCTTATCCCGAATCCCGAAGAAGAAGAAGAAAAAGGCGAAGAACCCTCAGATAAATCAGATAATAATCAGGATAGAACGGATGAAGCTAAGGGGAAGGGAAAAGATAAGGATTTCGATGAGGAACAACAGGCCCGGATAGACAAACGGATTGATTTATTAAAAATCAGAATGAAGGTCTTGAAGGAGAAAGCGATTGTAGAACCTCCAATAAAAGATAAAAGTAAAAAATCCAGGAATAATATTCTCTTACAAGCACCCACAATCCATATTCCGTCAGAAACTGCCATTCCATCCACATCACCTGCTCATGCACCACACCTTGCACCACCCTCAATATTACCCCCTACCACGCCATCAACTCCATTACAATCAGATGAAAATTTGTCAGATGAAAATTTATCAGGTGATATTCGATCAATTGATGATCTATCAACCGATGATCTTCTTAAGGAAATTGATGACCATAAACTAAAACCTCCCAAACCTCCCATGAAAATTCCCGTCAGTAAGGCAGAAATTGAACAAATGCTGAATGGCGACCAAAATTTGAATGGAGAACCCTCGTTAATATCCCAAATCACCCTCCAAAAAGCCGGGCAGAATATTGAAGAAATTATCTATCAAAATGATGCATTTTTACAAAACAATCTGGAAAACGACTCGGTGGACGGGACAATCGTAGATCCTGAGAAAATTTATCAAGATCTATTGCGGATGAGGGCAAAATTGACCTATTTTAATAAAAAGGAAACTCAAATCACCGAAAACTTTCAAAATGGCCTGATTACCGAGAAGCATTTTGAGAATTTTAAAAAACAGAATCAGGCTGAAATTGAAAAATTGACGGAAAAAATTGCAACTATTCGATCTGCAATTAAGGACGAACTGATAATAATCAATTGAGGCACTTAAAATCGTAAGGAAAACTTTTTTTAATCCGAAAATTAAACCTTGGATAGGTTATATCTATGTCAAAAGATGAGTATATAAGTCTGTTGGATGCTTCTTTTTCAGAAGGAACACCCTTTATCGATTATACGGAGCATTATTCATATGCGCTTATTCCCCAAGGGGGAAAATGGCTGGAAGTCTCCTATGATTTTGAAGACCACGAGATCCTCGAGAAACGAACCCTAGAACCAGTCGATGCTTACAACAATTTATGCGAAGAAGTGGAAAAAGCTTTATCCGATGTCCTTGAGTTATTTTATCTGAATAAATGGAAAGATTTTAAGAATTCGCTATCTGAAGATGTAGCAGTAAAACTTCCCGAACTGATTGTGGGGTTTACCAGTAATTTATCAGAATACGGAAAGGATATTCCGGTTATTGGGAAAGCCGAAGATCTCCCAACCCTTAAGGATAAATTGTAATTGGACCAAACGCCCATTTTTTTTTGAATTACTTTAAGATTATTATTTTTGAATTACTTTAAGAATATTATTAGGAGGATTTAGTTTATGAGTGAACCGGAACCCATCGATCGAATTATGCGAAAAATCAAGAAAAAGTGGGAGGCAGACCCAGAAGGCTGGTCGGTTTTAGGCAATGTCGATCGGGATGGAAACCGGGAGATGTTCATCAACCAAGCCCCTAATTCCTATTGGTTGAAAATGCGAACGATAACTGCTCATAAAAATTTAGCTTTTGGTAAAGAGCTACGCAATATCGATGATGAAATTAACGAAAAAGTCTATGGTTCTAAAGCGAATAATGCAACCAAACCTATTCAATCTCAGCAAGATTTAATCCAGTTATTTGGATTAATGGTACCTTCTAAAAAAGACATCCTCTATACTGCAGGAGTTGAACGATTTTCACCCGATCTTGCAAAAGAGCAGAAAGAAATAATTAATGAAAAAGAAACCGATGCGGATAAGATATATCGATTATACTTACGGAAAAAGTTCCAAAGAGAATTTGAGTTTAGGGAAAATATGTATTTGTAATGAATTTGTTTTTCTAATTTTAACTATATGGGGCTGTTTTAGCTATATTCGCCCATCAATTAAGTACCCCTTCGTTTTTTCGTGATTGAACCAATATTTCCCATTCAAACACGCCAAACAGAGGTCTTCTTCGGGTAACCCGATCGCATCAACTAAACCCTTAATGGATAAAAATTGTAAAGTATCGGCTCCAATCTCCTTGCGAATTAATTCCACTGCATCCTCTAAACTTTTAGCAATTGATTCCTTTCGTCCATAAATAAGTTCTTCATGACTGGGGAAATCCACGCCATAAAAACAAGGATTTGCAATAGGGGGGCTAGATGATCTAACGTGCACCTTTAATGCCCCTGCATCCTTCAATAATCTGACAATTCGAGTCATCGTAGTGCCTCTGACAATTGAATCATCCAATAATATGATCTCCTTCCCCTTGACGATACTTTCTACCGCATTCAATTTCATTCTTACCAGGTTCATTCGTTCCGCTTGGCTAGGAGCAATAAAACTACGAAAAACATAACGATTTTTCATTAAACCTTCATCATACTGAAATTTACTTTCGACAGCATATCCCAAAGCGGCCGATCGCCCAGAATCGGGAACAGGTACAACTATGGCATTCTCAAATTTAGTTTTTTCTTCCCGAGCAATGTTTATTCCCAAACGTTCACGTGTTCGATGGACAGATTTTCCATCTATAACTGAATCTCCTCTGGCAAAATAAACATATTCGAAGATGCAATGATGTTTTTTGACAGGTAGTAATTTTTCTCTATGGAAAAAATGATCTTGATGTACATGGAGAATTTCCCCTGGAGCCACATCACGGAGAACTTTTCCCCCAAGCGATGTAATAGCACATGATTCGGATGCAATGATATATAACTCTGTATTAAGCATTTTGGTGGTTCCAATACAAAGGGGTTTATTACCACTTCGGTATGCGTATAAATCACCCTCATTGGTCAAGAGTATCAAGGAATATGCCCCATCCAACAAACGTGCCGTAAACTCAAAGTTTTCCACCCAACTTTCGGTTACGAGGTGATTGGACGCCATTAAATTGGCAATTACCTCAGTATCCCCATTGGTTAAGAAAATTCTACCCTTGGCCATCAACTGATTTTTTAATAGCTGATAATTGGTAATGTTTCCATTGAAAACAAGGGAAAATGGAGGAGTTTGGGTGGTTTCATAATGGAAGGGTTGGGCATTGAGAATATCCCCACTACCCGCCGTACCGTAGCGCACGTGTCCCACACCGACATTCCCCCACAGTTTGGAAAGCACATCCAAGGTAAGGGCTTCAAAAACCAAGCCTTCCCGCTTATAGGTATGAATCGTTTTATTTGCATCCACAATGCTGATTCCTGCAGCTTCTTGGCCGCGATGTTGGAGTGCCATCAAGCCTTGGAAAATGGTCTGAGCAACATGCACGGAAGGATCCTTGGCGACGATGCCAATAATTCCGCATTCTTCGTGCGGAATATCTTCATCCGATATATTAATGGTTTTTACGGTTTTTTCGGCTTTCATTGGTGTAACTCCAAGAAGGCAAATATTACTGATATTACTTTAAGGAATCTAAACTTCGGTATCTTAAAGATATTGTTTCCAAAGTTTTACGGCATTCTGAAAGATTTTTAAGCCCGTAATCAAGATATCCAAATATGGATGTATTTAAGATTCTTTCTCTAGTTTTATATGTCGGGATAATAGTCGTGATTGCTGTAATTGGGCGACGTCAAACCCGGTCATCTAAGGATCTTCTCTTTGGAGGAGGTAAAATTGGCGCAATCATGTCTGCCTTCTCCTATGGAACTGCTTACTTTTCGGCTGTGTTGTTCATTGGATTTGCAGGTCAAATTGGGTGGAACTTTGGCCTTTCAAGCCTTTGGATCGCCATTCTAAACGCCATTATTGGAGTCTTTGGTGTTTGGGCAATTATTGGTTGGAGAATGAAGAAAGCATCGATTGATTTGAACGTGTTCACATTGGGAGAATACCTTGAAAAACGATATAAGAGCCCCGGAATCAGAATTATCGCAACCGTGGCAACATTTCTTTTCCTAATTCCCTACTCTGCGGCAGTATTTATGGGACTGTCCTATCTCTTCACCATCAATTTTTCTCTTCCTTATTGGCTTGCGTTATTGCTCATCGGTCTTTTAACAGCATTTTATTTAGTCATGGGGGGTTATAAATCCGTCGCAATGATCGATGTGGTCTTTGGGATGATTATGATTATCGGTGTGGTGATTCTATTCCTAACCACCCTCTCAAAAACTGGGGGGCTTTCTACAATTATTGCTGATTTGGGGGAAATCAATCCAGCCCTGGTTGAGGTGGTGGGACCGCCTGGAATTTGGCCTCTTTTTACTCTAATATTCTTAACAAGTGTAGCGCCCTTTGCCATGCCTCAATTGCTCCAAAAGTTTGTATCCATCAAAGATAAGAAGGCAATAAAAAAGGGTGCTATAGCATCTTCCCTATTTGCACTGTTAATCGGATGTATTGCATATTTTGTAGGTGCGACAACCAGGATTTTGGTGACACTTGAGGATTTTCCCGATGTATTTATAAATGGCACCCCAATTTATGATCGACTCATGCCCGAATTATTGGGGCATGTGGTTCCCGAGTTTTTATCGAGTTTAATGTTACTATTGATTTTGGCGGCATCTATGTCCAGTTTGGCTTCTATGGTATTAACTTCAAGTTCTACCTTTGTAAAGGATATTTACGAGGTTAATGCAAAGGAGACACCATCCGATTCTAAAATCTCAAGAATTTCACAAATGGCAAACATAATATTCGTTGCCCTATCGATTCTTTTAGCCCTCGGTAATTTTGATTCAATCGTGGCAATTATGGGAATATCATGGGGAGCCCTTGGTTCTGTGTTTTTGGGTCCAGTTATTTGGGGTCTTTACGGAAACCCTACTTATTTTAGCAAAAAAGGCGCCATATTTGCAGGAATTGTAGGATTAGTCGTATGTATTACATTATTTGCACTCGGTCGACCTTCACCCGAAGCAGGAACGATTGGAATGCTGATATCGCTTTTCTTTCCACTTGGGTTTGCACTAAATAGTAAAATCAGTACTGGTGAAAAGCAAACAGAAACTAGATAAAAAAGAGCAAAAAACCCCTAAATGGTAATTAAAGGTTTTTCTTCGCATGATTTACGGCATTCTGAAAGATTTTCAATCCATTTTCCGTTGGTGCATTACCCCTAGTCCATTGCGGATGATTATACTTGATTAGGTGACATTCGGGATGTGGCATTATGCCGAAAATATGTCCAGTTTCATCGCAAATCCCAGCAATCCCATCAAGGGATCCATTTGGGTTATTGGGATATGTAATTGGATCGTATACAAAAGGAATTAATTCCTTCTCCCAGAGTTCTTTCAATATTGAGTCGTCCTTTACAACGAATTGCCCTTCTCCGTGACGAACAGGCACTTCCAAAAATGTGTCGTAGTTTTGTGTCCAGATGCACGAAGATTTTAGTGTTTTCATTTTAACCCATCGGTCCTCAAACACACCGGATTTATTATGGATTAGCGACACTGTTTGGTCAAATAACTTCCCATTCAACGCAGGTAATATTCCCATTTTAACTAAAACTTGGAACCCATTACAGACCCCAAATATCAGTTTTTCTTGATTAATGAAAGTTTTCAGATCATCCCGCAGAGTATATCGAAATTTATTTGCTAATACGTGACCAGCTCCGAGATCATCCCCAAAACTGAATCCACCGGGAAACATCAATATTTGATAATTTTCCAAGTGATCCTTTCCATTGATGAAATCATTCACGTGAACCCTGCGAACATTTTCGGCACCGGCCAGTTTGAACGCATATTGGGATTCGTAATCCGAGTTGATTCCAAATCCCGTCATTATACAAACATCTACCATTATTGATTTCCTCCTC
Organism: Promethearchaeota archaeon; assembly: GCA_018238965.1. Classification (GTDB taxonomy): domain Archaea; phylum Asgardarchaeota; class Lokiarchaeia; order Sigyniarchaeales; family Promethearchaeaceae; genus Harpocratesius. The sequence continues at coordinate 2,165 of JABCSI010000166.1, read as the reverse complement.
CGATCGCATCGAGCGTGGCTTTCCAATGTTGTTTTAGTGTAAGAATTGGTTCATCTATTAGCGCAAGTTTGTTCTCATTCCCAACCTTAATTTTTAGGCTCGATCCTCCTACAGTTCCAATCTGAGCAAACTTGGAGCCTTCAAAGATGGATTCAAATGCCGATTGGTGTTCGGGAAGAATGGTGACAATAAGCCTACTGGGAGTCTCGGAAAATAGAATAATATCATCCCGTAACTGTCCCTCGGTAGGCACCCGTGTCAAATAGATTTCCAATCCAAAATCTCCGGCAAAGGCAGTTTCGGTTAAGGAAATCGCCAATCCTCCGTCGGAACAGTCATGACATGATTGGATCAATCCCTGTTGAATGGCTTGATAAAGGAGCCTATATCTTTGGATTGCGGTTTTGGGATCCACTTTCGGAACTGAAACTGCTCCTTCCACCCCTAGTTCATCAAAATATTCAGATCCGCCCAATTCATGCTTTGTTTCGCCCAAGACATATACTAGATCCCCAGAGTGTTTTACATCCATGGAGATCGCTTTCCGTATATCGGGGAGTTTTCCGATCAATGAATAGAGCATTGTGGGAGGAACACTAACCTTGGTATCCCCAATTCGATAATCGTTTTTCATGGAATCTTTTCCCGATATACAGGGAACTTTATAGGCAGTTGTGATATCATATAAGGCTTTATTCGCCCGTACCAACATTCCGGTATATGTAATTTCATCCTCAACCGAAAAGCCCATCGCCCAACAAAAATTATCCAACCCAGCCATATAATCAGGGTTGGCACCAACACAAACCGCATTGCGAACTGCTTCATCGATGGCATTGGCGACCATATGGTATGCATCAATATCCGAATACCGTGGACATAATCCATGCGAAACAGCTAATCCTTCCCATGATTCATAGAGGGGTTTGATTACAGCAGCATCACTGGGACCGTCATTAAATTTTCCCATGAAGGGTTTAATTATGCTGCCTCCTTGGACCTCGTGGTCGTAACGGCGAACAATGGCTTCCTCCTTGGAACAAATATTCAATCTTCCCAACATCTTATGTAATGTGTCTGTATAATTTGAGGGTTCTGGAAAAGAGGGATCTTCACCGGTGAGAGGTGTCCATTTTCCTATCATTTCTTTTTGCGGATTTCCATTATGCAGAAAATCCATGGAAAGGTTTCCCACCAATTTATTCTGATAATAGAGTTGAAAATGTTTAGATGTATTAAATTCGCCCACGATTGTAGATTCTACTTCATATTTTGCGGAAAGGGACATGAATTCATCGATTTTCTCTTTGGACACTGCAAGACTCATTCTTTCCTGGGCTTCGCTTACAAGGATTTCCCACGGCATTAAACCAGGGTATTTCAAGGGAGCTTTTTCCAAATCTAGACGTGCTCCAATCTCTTGGCCCATTTCCCCAATGCTGGAAGAAAGTCCACCCGCACCATTATCCGTAATAGCGTGGAACATTTCTAAATCTCGGGCTTCCAGTAAGAAATCCAACATTTTTTTTTGCACAATGGGTGCTCCTATCTGAACTGCTGTAGCAGGAGAATTTTCATTAATTTCCAAAGATGAAAAGGTGGCACCATGAATTCCATCTGCCCCAATTCGTCCTCCACACATAACGATATAATCTCCAGGTAATGGAGCCTTTTCATGGGTAGGAATATTGTTAATTTGGGCCGGTGCAATTCCTCCTGTTCCAACGAAAACAAGGGGTTTACCAAGATATCGGGGATCGAAATACAAACTGCCATTCACTGTGGGAATTCCGGATTGGTTTCCGCCATCGATCACACCCCTATGAACTCCTTTTAATACCCTTCTTGGGTGAAATAATCGAGGAGGGATAGTATCTTTATAGAAGGGACTGGCAAAACAGAAAACATCAGTATTGAATAGTAATTTAAATCCTTTTCCAGTACCGGCCGGATCTCGATTACAACCCACAATCCCAGTTAATGCACCGCCATAGGGATCCAAAGCGGTTGGAGAATTATGGGTCTCCACTTTCATGGCAATGGTATATTCATTATTGAATTTGATAACTCCAGCATTATCAGTAAATACAGAAACCAAATAATCTGAATTTATTTCTTCGGTAGATGCCCGAATATAGGTTTTAAAAAGAGAATTGATCGTCTTT
>JABCSI010000165.1 GCA_018238965.1 Promethearchaeota archaeon | reverse complement strand
CTTTTGACTTGGACACTGGTATCGAGTCTGCGCATTCATCAATTCTGGAGATTATATGTGATATACCTGAATTAGTGCCTCCTGACCAGCCCATTTGGATTTCAGTTGATCAAGATGTTCTTTCTGATTCTTTTCTATTAGATTGGGATGATGTAGTTGGAGCAGAAACTTACAGTGTTTACTTGAATAATTCATTCTTGATCGATGTATCTGCTTCTCAATATTTGTTAAGTGGGCTAGTTAATGGAACTTTTATATTCAAACTTCTAGCTTATGATTCAGATACAGGGCTTTCATCTGCTTTCTCTGATGATTTAACTTTGGTTGTAAAAATTAGTGAATCAATTCCGGTTTTGGCTACACCGGTGTGGACTACGGAAAATCACACCAGTACTACTGGAAACCTAACTCTAACGTGGGATTCTGTCTTGCTTGCTGATGAGTATGAAATTTTCTTGAATGGGAGTTCATCAAAAATTGTTTCAAGTCTCAGTACTGACTTCTTAAATTTAGAGAATGGAACTTATTATTTCACAATTGTAGCAACCAATACTTCTTTAGAAATCTCTTCAAGCACTTCTGCGGTGCTAGAAATCATTGTTTCTATCCCTCCGGATTCATCAACCGACGACGATGATACAAATTCTGGTGGGATTGTTGGATATGATCTTTATATTTTGGGCTCTGTGGCCATTTGCTCACTGATAACTATAATGAGACGTAGAAAATAGTAGAGAATTCAGCAAAATCACACAATCAAAAGGTAAATTTTACAGATAATACCTTTTTTTCCAACTTAGGATAATTTTTCTTGAGATTCATCGGGTGAGTCGATTAGAAGGTTGTAATCCTTTTTGTTATCACTCTTTCTTAGCGGAATTTCTCCCCGAAATTTTTCTTCCCTTCGGGCTTTTCTCTTTTCTTTCCGTTCCTCCTTTGATGGTCTCCTAACTATCCACTTTTTCAAGAGAACCAGACTTTCTCCAAAGATGGAAACCAATATTATAAGGGGGATCAGCAATCCAGATTCGCTAAGCCTACGTAAAATTTGGTCCCAATAAAGATAAATTATCATGAGTAGGGGAAAACCGACGAATAGAAAGCAAACCCCTCCCAGAATATCTTTAACTTTCTTTTTCATTATTTATTCATCCTACCCCGCCTAAGCCTTATTTAATACATGGGGAAGTATGATTTAAATAATTAAGGGACTGATTTTAAATCAAAATATCAATTTAGAAATCAATCAGAAATTAATCCAAAAATCAAACAAAAAATCAATCCAGAATTCAATCCAGAATTCAATCCAAGAATTAATCCAAAAAACGTTCTTCGCGGGGGTAAATGGTCGCTTTCCCTTCCTGTAATGGGGACAAAATATCACCAGGAACCAGGATGGCAATTCCTGTGGTATTACCGATTATTTCGAATTGCAGATTCCAATCATAGTTCTTCAAATCGACGGGATGGGGGATCTCATGGGCAATAACAGAAATAATCTCATTGGTGGTCAGGGGAGAATTCCGCTTCCTTATAGTAATACGAAATTTGGAATCGGGAATCTGGCAGATCGGATTCTCCGCAACCAAGATTTTGGTTGCATCCACAATCATAGGGATCTCGGTTGCAACAACAGAATCAATAGGATATATTTTTTGGATAAATTGAATGAAGTTGGGATCCTTGGTGGCCAGTATTTCCTGTATATAGTAGATGATCTTTCTGGGGGGTAATGACGTATATGCGAGAATTAAGCCCTGAAGCCCCGATTTGTAGATGATTGGAGATGGATCACCCAGTGCGGTGAGATTGAACCATAATTCGGTTTCGGCCTGGGTCTCAAAATCCCGCGCCGTAGAAACCACAAGATTGAAGTTTTGCATCGTTAATTCTCTGCTATTATGTTAGTTTGTTAGTAGTTAGTTAGTTTGTAAATTTGTTAGTTTGTAAGTATGTTTAAGTTTAATCATCAAAATCGGCCAAGGGATCAATGTTGTCATCTTTTGTGAATTCCGCCAAATCCTGGGCAGAAATTTTTCCCGTTATTTCGATTTGGATACCATCATCATCAAATATACCGACTTGGGTGGCCGTGTATACCCGTTTACTTTTCTGTAACCGCCCCACATCCATTATCACGCCCACTTCTTCACCCCCAAACTCATTCATCAGAGTAATCGCATCTTGGGCATTAAACCCGGTTTCCAATTCTCCAAAATAGCCCATCAACAGGGGAGCCCGGGAATTCTTCCGCAAATAGGCAAACACAGACTGGGTCACAGGATGTTTAGGAACGAAAACTCTAATGGAATGTTGGAGTAAGGCTGTTTCCAGCTCGGGATTTTTATCAAAAATTTGGTTTTGAAGAGAATTATCGGGGAGATGGTTAAAGGGAAGGTGAATTACTAAGTCCCCCGGCCAAAATCGATTGGCGACCTGTTCAGTTATGGGAAAAAAAGTACCCCATTCCTTTGCTGTTGCTTCAGAATCTACGAGGAAAAGTACGTCTTTAACCAAATCATCTCCAAACATCTTCAAGAATAGTTCCATGACTTGGGGATTGGTGGGATCACCCACAAATCCATAACCTGCTTTGCCAAAGGGGAGGCCAATCAATTTGCCTTCTTTGAAAACCTCGAACATATGTTGGTGAAAGATGTGCCATTGATCTTGCTGACTGGAGCGATATTTAAGTAAAAGTCCCATAAACTGTATCATCCTAAATAAAGCAGAATAAGAAAAAAATTTTGGTTTTTTGTTAAATTGAAAATTAAAAGCTAAGCTTAAAATCATAAGCTAAGCAAAAAAAAGGAGAGAAACAAATCCTCCATAATCCGACAGATTAGATAAAGGTCCCACCGTCACCCATCAAAAGCTGACCTGAAACCCAATCACTTAAATCGCTACTAAAGAAAGCAACAATTTTGGCGATATTCAAAGGCGTTCCCCCTACTTTATTTCGAGAGAAAGGCATGGCACTGAGGGCAATGTTACGAATAGCAGCAGGAACACCTAACTTCATTCCTGGTAACTTTTCTTGGGTCATTCGGGTCTCAACGAATCCGGGTGCGATAGCATTTACGCAAACCCTATATCTGGCAAATTCCCGTGCCACAGCTTTGGTATAGGCAATAATTCCACCCTTGGCTATTGCATAATTCGCCTGTCCTACATTTCCCGAAACTCCGGTTGACGAGGAAAAGTTGATAATTTTCTTAAATTCATCCATTCGGTCTTCCCGGGTAAATTCGGGCATTACCGCTTGGGTACATACGTGTGTTCCCTTCAAATTCACATCAATGATGAAACGGAGTAATTTATCATTCATTTTATGAATCAGGGCATCCCGTGAAGTTCCGGCATTGTTGACCAAAATATCGATTTTTCCGAATTTTGCAATTGCATCTGCTACCATCCCATCCACTTGCTCCTTATTTGTCACATCACATGGACAAGCAAGGGCTTCGCCTCCCGAAGCATTTATTTCGTCGGCAGTTTCCTTACATGGAACAGGGTCAATATCATTGATTACTACTTTCGCACCTTGTGAAACGAAAAACTTTGCAATTCCTTTTCCAATCCCTCGTCCCGAGCCTGTAATAATGGCCACTTTATCTTTCAGTAATTCTATCATGGTTTGTTCACCTTTTCTCCTATTGTTCTAATTTCAACCATAATCCAGCGTCGACACTGATGGTCTGACCCGAAATCGCTAACGCATCGTTGCTAGCCAAGAAGGCGATCATCGGGGCAACTTTTTCAAAAGTAATCGGTTGTTTCGCCATATCCGATTGGGTTGCCATGAATCCACCCTTTGCTTTTTCTTTGGGACCTTGCATTTTCTTTTCCGCAAGTGGTCCATAGGCTACTGCATTTACATTTGCAAATCTGCCAAATTCTCGAGACATGCTCTTTGTTAATCCAATCGTTGCACCCTTAAAGGCAGAGTATAGGGTACCTAAGCTTAAACCGGATTTACCCACCATACATGTCACCAAAACCACTTTAGCATAAGTTCCTTGGGTTTTCGTCTGGGTAGAGAATTGCTCCCTTACAGCAGCGAGTAAATGGAACATCGGAGTAATATTTTCATCACGCAGACTATTGAACAATGCCTCATCGCTGGCATCCAATCGGGCCCTTTCGAATTTATCGAAATTGCTGATTAGAATATCCAATTTTCCAAATTCGGTGCATATTGCCTCCACCATTTCCAAGGCAGGATTATCTTTCCAAATGACTTTGGTTTTGTTCCGCCCTCGGTCATCTACGAAATCTTCAGTTTCATATGCACGATCTTTTATTAGATCACAATCATAGGCTTTTGCGTTGCCCCCGATAGCATTCACACACGCTTCGGTCACCGCAAAGTCTAAGTCAACTAGACAAACTTGGGCTCCACCCTCGAGTAAGAGTTTGGCAACATGACCACCCAAACCAAGTTTAAATTTGTCTTTTTTGAGGACACCTAAATTTCCCCCAATCAAGGCAATCTTCCCATCAAATTTTCCCATCAATTTCACAATCCTTAATTTTAGCCCTTGGATTTCCAGATTATTTCACGCGCTGGAAACAAGAGGTTGTAAGTATATTAATTTGAAAAAAATACTGTAAAAATATTATTGCAAAAAAAAGATAGAACCCATAATAGAGCCGAAATGGGCTTAGACATTCGTATTTTCTATAATTGTTGTAGTCCCTTGTCCACTTCCACAACAGAGGGTGGCAACACCATATTTTGCTTTCTTTTCTTGCAATATTCTTGCTAGCGTTCCTGGAAGTCTCACACCACTGGCTCCCAAAGGATGACCAATCGAAATTGCACCGCCTTTCACGTTAACTTTTTCACGAGGAACGTTGAAATGATGCATGGCATTGAGCACTACGACTGCGAAAGCTTCGTTAATTTCCCAATAATCAATATCTTCGGCGGTTAACCCTGCCTTCTTCAAAGCAATTTCAGTAGCTGGAACCGGACCACGGCCCATTACCGAAGGATCAACACCTGCCCACCCCATCGAAACAATACGTGCCATGGGTTCAAGGTTATGACTTTTCATCGATTCTTCAGAGGCCAACATCATAGTGGCGGCTCCTGCGTTTAGGGGCGAAGAATTTCCAGAAGTAATTACTCCCTTCTTGGTGCCGAATTTTTCTTTGTACTCTTTTCGTTTATAGAGTTTATTCTTGTAGCCTCCCATGAATCCTGGGTTGCTTACGGGCCCTAATGAAAGAGTTTTTTCGAGAGTAGCACCTCGTCGAATGGCTAAATCGTGATCCACTAACCATTCTTCCTCTACGTTACCCTCTTTATGACCGAGAACTGGAACGATTTCTCCCTTGAAATAGCCTTCATCTAAGGCTTTTACCGACAAATTGTGGCTGTCAACTCCAAATTGAGACAAGCTTTCGATACTAATATGCTCATTTTCATATTCCCACAATTTTTGGGCAGTTTGCACCATGCTAAATCCTGTCATAATATCAATATCACCGCGATACCACATACTCCCTTCGCGTTCTAAGAGAAGGTGATCGGGTGCTACCATGTTTTTCTGCAATTGGGGATCCATGGGTTCCATGAACATATGTTCGGCACCAGAGGCAATGAAAATATCATTGTCACCGGTTTGAATCGAGAGCACTCCATGGTGCATCGCTGTCATTGCACTTCCACATGCCCGATCGAAGAAGATCGAAGGAACACTGGCAGGCATATTACCCGAAAACCATGCATTACGTGCGGCATATGGCCAATTCGTCCCCACTGGGAAGGAACAGCCAAATCCAAATTCGGACACTTCTTCAGGATTGACTTTACCCTTCAGACGTTCTTCAAACATATTCCGGAGGGTTAACCCCGTCAATTGATCAGCACGTATTTCACTGAAAGCACTCCGTTCCCGGCTCTTTGGTCGAGAGCGGGAAAAGGGGGTGCGGACATAATCCACAATATATACATCATTAAGTTGAACCATTAATTATCACATTTTTTTAAAATTTTTTTTTTTGATCAGAGAGAAAAATACATCGTTTCAATCTGGGATAACATATTGCTGGTGAAAAAATGTTTCTTTTATTGCATTAAAAAGCTTTTTTCAACAATTTCACCGTTAACCATGAATGGTTTTAGAAAGAAATAGAAAAAAAGGAATTTAGGTTGAAATATAAAACTAAATAAGGAAAGTAGTAAGGTACCACATCCCGACTCCAAAAGCCAATACAATAAAGGCGCCTATATTTAGAATGGTCCGCTTATAGTTCCTATAAATTTTTTCCGATCCATCCAAAAGGCGAATCTGTGATACTTGAATGTAAGGACTAGGTCCACGGCGGTACCAACCAGTTACCTCTACGTCTTGACCGATCAAGCCATCTATTTTAAAGATTCCGAAGAGAGTATTGATTAATTTAAATCCAAAATCATAATCGATGTACATAATAGCATTTTCTCCCCGTATGACCATATCTTCCGAATAAAACAATCCCGGAATTCCTCTCCCAATTACATATCCCCGAGAGATTGTGGGTACAGGTCGAATTGGACTCACTTTAATGGTACCGATCAAATCCAACAAATCATGCTCGGCAAATTGGGAATTGTATTTGAAGGCATTCTGAATCAAGAGAAAAACACCTGCTACCACAATACTGAATGAAAAGAAAGAGATATAATTCGTAAAGGGTAAAGTGGATGTAAATTCAACGCCCGTCAACAGAAAAACAACCCCGAGGAAAATCCACGAGAAAAATGTAAAGCGTGGAAGGAAATATATTATAATCTCACCGAGAAATTCATCTATGGCGGATTTTCCCATTTGTTTTTCAAATTCTTGCTTGCAGGAGGAAAGATCCACCTTCGGGGGCTTTTTAAAATCACGAAAACTTTGGTAACTCAGTTCTTTGATCCGTTTGGCAGGCAAGGGATGTGTGGAGAAGAATTCTCCGATTTTCGCCCAAGGTTGATATAGATCCCAGGCTGCTGCTTTCGCAAATATGTTTGGATCTATTTCATTTTTGCTGTTGGTTGATGTGAACGCCATTTGTTTAGCAGATTTTCGGTCAAAAATTCCGAGCGCTCGGACGTATTGGGTACGATCCGGTTTTCTATTCTCAGCAGACGTTGGTGCTTGGAGTATCCCATATGCTATTTTAACTAATGCAGTTGCGAGAGAGTTTGGATCTTCGGTTTCCTTACCCGAAAATTCGTCTGCATAATACTCCCGAATCCGCGAAATAAGTAAAGTGAGAAAACTACCGATGATATACATCAGATAACTTCCAACCACAACAAATAATCGCAAATAAGCGGCATAATCTCCACCTCTGGAACTTCCCGACCGACTTCTTGAGGAACGGGTAACTGTTCCTCTCGGAGCATAAGTCGCCATGCGGAAGATAGTATAGAATAAAATGGGAATAGCGCTCACAAAAGTCATTACGACGAAATCGTTGTGCACGATATGGCCTAATTCATGGGCCACTACAGCCCTTTGTTCATTTTCATCTAAAAGATTTAAAATTCCATCTGTGATGACCAGTTTAGCAGAATTTTTCGTCCACCCAAAAGTAAATGCATTCGGCGTTCCTTCATGAATAATTCCGAATTTGGGTACGGAAACGTTATGTTTTCGACTCACATTTTCAATTAAGGCAGACAAGTGGGGATATTGTCCTTGTAGTTGCTGGGGGGATATCCAATGAATTCGATAGATCCATCCAATAATCAAGGGGGAAATAAGATATTGCAGAAAAACGCCTCCCAGACTGATTACGGCAATAAAGTAGATGGGTATGTCATAACCTTCATAGAGCACATCTACCAGTAAAAACAACACAAACACCAGTCCATACAATAATCCGATGGTGAGTGTTGATCGCAGTTTAAATCCCATAAGTATTCCTCGTATGGATTATTGGTGTTGCGAAATATAAGCTTTTTTCAACGCTCTTAAATACCCATAAATGCCCTTAATGTAGATGGAAACGTTGAATATTTACGCGGAGAGATACATTTAAGAACCTTCCCGAGAATACTAATGTGGAACCATGAATACATTAACGTGTAAATATCACTCCGACCGGGAAGCAAGTGCGAAATGTGAGCGGTGTGGAGCAATGGTATGTCTCGAATGCAAAAATGTGCTACGACAAACACATCATTCATCCAGTACTGATTCATCGTTCAGCAGTTCTTATTCCACTCGCCATGATCTCTGCCCCGAATGTTATGCGCAAAAAATTAATCAAAGATATAATCCTGTTTGTTGCATCCTTCCCCTCTGTTGCATCATAGGTTTTATGGGAGTGGGATTTGGGATGGTTAGTCTATTTACTTCATTTAGTGAAAATCTATTTGATAATGACTTAGTTGGGGATAATCCTCTGGGAGGTCTTTTTAGTGATGGATTTTCGATAGCTTTAGCGTTTATGATTGGCGTACCTATCTTAATGATTTTTTGTTTGGGTTATAACTTCTTTATCACAGGTCCTAAAGCCAAAGCAGAAGCCAACCGCCGTCGGGATGTCGCCTTGAGCGCAATGCATGGATCTGGCAGTTTTTCTTCAGAATCAACTTACTCAACCGATTATACACCCCCCTCAACCACCTATACTCCCTCCTCAGCCACTTATACCCATCGCTCTAAGCAAGACATATGTCAAAATTGCGGACAAAAGTTAGATCCTGGGTCTTCATTTTGCAGTGGTTGTGGATCATTCACCCATGATTAATCTCACAATTGCAAAATAAACTCGGAAACTAAAATTAATTAAAAGGCAATGATCATTGTTTTATAGATCTGCCATTTCCACCTCCATTAGTGTCTTTGAGATAATAATTGGACATTTCAAAATACCAGCTAAACGTGATCTGGT
>JABCSI010000015.1 GCA_018238965.1 Promethearchaeota archaeon | reverse complement strand
GACCGAACCAACCGCAACAACCGAGCCATCCGAGGATGAAATTGTTCGCCTAAAATTGGAAGAATATAGCTGCGAAACAGGGTGGAATTGTTCCCTTTGTTATGACGATCTGTGCATTAAAATCGTGAGCGTCGCGGATTTTCCCAGCGAATTCGGTCATTTTAAAATTATCGGCTTTGTCAACAATCGCACGGGGGAAGAGTACCATTGCGCCATCGTTAAGGGTAATTTAGGCGATGGAGAGAACATCCTTTGTCGAATCCATTCGGAGTGCTTGACTGGTGATGCCCTTGGCTCTCGTCGATGTGATTGCGGTCCCCAATTACGATTGGCTCTGAAAACCATCGAAGAGGAAGTACAGGGGATTGTGGTTTACATGCGCCAGGAGGGAAGGGGAATCGGCTTAACAAATAAATTACGGGCCTACGCTCTTCAGGATCAGGGCCTTGATACCTATGATGCAAACACTGCCTTGGGTTTTCATCCCGAAGAGCGGGATTTTGAGGTGGCGGCGGACATGCTCAAGGTGTTGGGAGTGGAAAGTGTGCGCTTGATGACCAATAATCCTGAAAAAATCACCCAATTGGAACAGCATGGCGTCAAGGTGGTGGAACGCATTCAGCACGAATTACCTCCCCACGAGGATGATTACAAATATATGGAGACCAAGAAAACGCGATTTGGGCACAAACTTAACATGAAATAAATAAAATGTTGCGTAAAATGTTGAGGAAAGGAAAAAAAGAAATTAAGAAAAAAAGAAATTATTTGTAGGAAATGATAGTTTCCAATTGATTCTGCTTTAGTTTCGCGAACTTTTCAGTTTCCATACCGTCGGTGAATTCGGTTTCGCGCACTAAAAATTGCTTTAGTGCCTGGCGCACGGCCTCACTTCGCGATGGATAGAATCCAAGGCTTACCATGGTCTGAATACAGTCAAGATAAACGTCTGGAATATTGATGGTCACAATCTTAATTTACTGGGTCCCCCTTTATTTAAATATCACACACACACATTTTACAGAGCTGGAAAAAATGGTTAATTTGCTCGCCGTAAACCACATTGCGAACAATTTGAAATTATTCGTCTGCATATACTTTTTTGTCCAAATTGTATTAAAAACTTTCGTTCCGTCGTTATTTGCAGCACAGTAAGGGGTTAATATAACCAGAATCTTTAAAAGCCTTGTTAAGAAGGTAATAAATTTCTGGGAAGGGCTTAAAAGGAATAAAAGCATAGGGGGATCTAAAATTTCTCTATGCTGTAAACCAATAATTTTTCACAAGATTGGGGAAGAAAACTATTATGGTAAAGCCGGTCGTTTCCGATAACATCTGTATACGCTGCAAAGGTTCCCGTCTGTTGTGCGGAAAAACCAGATGTCCAATTTTGGTTAAGCACAGCGTTCTAAAAAACGTACTCTCTGTGGATCCCTCAAAATTTAAGGGCAAGCAGGATGTATTTGGAGCCAGCCCTCCGGCAGTATTTGTTGGTCATGTTGGCTATCCACGGGTAAATATCGGCCCATTACTTCCCATTGGCAATTTTTCTGCCCAAAAAGATACACGTTATCTGGATTCTCCCGAAAGTTGGTTCGGCAAAGACATCAATGAAATCATCGCATACCGTTCGGGCTTAGTGCGCTCAAATTTTTCCATGAATGTCAAATACCATTTACCGATGTCCGAATTGGAGAAGACCCTCCCCCGAAAAAATCGGAAAATGCTGGAAGCCACCCAGGAATTGACTTTGGCCTCCAATTCAGTTGATACCGAGGCAAAACTTACACGGGTTCGCGTTGGAATGCTCTATGGAAATCACTCCCCCCCGCAGGGTCCCAGTGGCAGGGCGGAAAAAATCACCGTGGTGGATAATATTAAGGTCCTGAAGCCGGTGGATAAGGCAGTGAGTGATTCGGATCTGAAGGCCGCCGATGCTATTGAAGAATATCTTTATCAGGCCGACGATCTTACCGTGACCTCCATCCAAAGAATATTTTCGGCCGGGTTATTGGGTGTAAAGCAAAACCGAAGATTAGTGCCAACCCGTTGGTCCATAACTGCGGTGGATGACATAATAGGAAAGTATTTGAAGAAGAAACTGAGACATATGCCTTCCATAGATAAATATTATACATTTTACGGCGAATATTTGGATAATAGGTTCGTAATTTTGTTCATTCCGGGTCCCTGGGCCTATGAAATGAATGAATGCTGGAACAATTCCTCCATATGGAATCAAACCATCCCCGGGATTAATCGCCCCGAAGACATTCAACCCGTCATCGTGAACGATTTTGAATACGAAAAGGGCCGTACGAAGTATGCGGGTAATATAACCGGCGCGTATTATGCAGCGCGTAAGGAAATCGAGGAATTTTTGTATCAGAGTAGGAGACAGGCCCGTTCTATAGTTTTCCGGGAAGTGGCAGGAGGTTACCTCGTGCCGTTGGGTGTATGGGTGATAAGGGAGACCGTTAAACAAGCCCTATCACAAGGTTGGAATGGTCCTAACGTACAGCAGCATGAAACCCTCAGAGATGCCCTCATTCGTGTAGATCAGCGATTATCCATTCCATTGAAATATTGGACGCAGGCGAGTAATTTGTTACCCTATATTAAGATACAGAAACGGTTGGATTTTTGGCTCCATTGAGAGATTGGCAAGGGATTCAATAAAAAATTATGTAAGAAATTCGTGAATTCAAAGTAGAAATGCATTAATGGGAAAGAAAAGGATTGGATTAGGAAAAAAAGATTGTTTATACATCGTTGACCGATTCTGACGGGGGCTCGTGAGCATTCCTTATTACCTCTATTCGATAGATGGCGTTCACTAACCCATAGTGAACTTTTTCCCTTTTTTCTCCGAAATTATCCGATATGCAAGCATACTCACTCGGCTGATCTATTTATGAAGAATCACCAGATCTTCAGCTTGATTTCCACTCAGAGATGCCCTGACTCGGGTGGAGCAACGTTTATCCGTTCCTTTGAAATATTGAACGCAGGCGAGTAATCTGTTACCCTATATTAAGATATAAAAACGGTTGGATTTTTGGCTCCATTAGTGTTTTTTGCAATTCATTCACTTTCCGAAATTTCAGATGTATTTATCGGAATTTAAAAATATAAGGAGGATATTTGAACTGAGGTGAATGATATGAATATTCCAGGCCATCCTACCTCTCCTCAATAATGCATTAAACATTATCTCGGAGGGAGATTTCCCCACGCAATTCAAGGGAACAAAAAATTCCAGTAGAAATGTGGGGGATCCTCGATTGATTTATTATTTGTTGAGTAATTGATAGGGAGAAAGTTTTTGGATTTTTTTATTTTATTTATCAACTTATTTTAATCTTACTATGCTTTCGGGTTAAACTAAGCACCAACTAATCTAATGAGATTAGAAATAAAAGGATCACTATACTTTAATATAGTGAAAATATTGAACTATGAATTAGTAATTAGAAATGGGTGTTTAACGAATTAACGTAAAAATATTAACCCGATTTAACGATAAGTCTTAGTAAATTTGCGATAACATTTTAAGTTTATTCCAAAATCAATATGGCGAAATTAGGGAATTAATCAATTTATGTTGTCCGTGGATCTGCCGTAAATCATGCTTTGAAGGAGACTCTTAGTGATTTTCTCTTAAGATCTTTCTTTACCGTGGTTGTGTGGAAGATTTCATTTTCAAAATAAATCAACGCTTTTTTATAGGATTGAGATAACCCATGCGAAAAGAATGTCAGTAACGCTTCCCGATGTCCAAGAAATAATTCTAAATCATATTGGCATGTTTGCACAAACCGTTCTTGGATTAAAAGATGCCCACGTATGAAATCGATATAATGTACTAAATCTAATCGGAATAAATGGAAGTTTACATTTTTAATTTCTAATTTCTCCAATGATTGTTTTTTGAATATTTTCTTTACCTTTAATATATGTCTTAGCGAGATCTGGTTTGAATGAAAGATTTTCGCATAATTTAGTACTGTCAATGCATAGAATCGTTTATAAAATAAATCCATAAATCGATTGTACTGTGCAATTAATCGGCTTTGGGAAAAATCTGAAATATCAAAAATATCAGCAATATATTCAGGAAAACACATTAAGGAATCGATTAGAGTTCCACCCAATTCACTTACGGCGCTTTCATACGGTATCAGTTTCTCAAATAATCCACCTCGATTGAAATTCAAGATTTGAACACAATGGCCCAATTCATGCACAATATTTCTATTCGATGGAACAATATCAAGGGTTTCTTTCAAAAATACATTTAGGGTAGAAATTTCTAGATTTTTGGGTCCCACTACGGGAAAAGTTATACTCTCATAACCTCCTAATAGGGAAGCGTTTTTTCCTTTTATTATATTGATTCGTTGCATCATTTTGGGAGAAAGAAATCCATGCTTTTGAAGAAATACTTGGGTTCGTTTAATAATTTTTGAATAAGGAATGCTCAAATATTCATTACATAACCATTTGCCTTGATAGAGTTTGTTTTTCAACCGATTTCCTAATTTTTTGGGCGTTTCGTCAAGGTGTTGAATTTGATTGGTAAAAAGCAGGCGGTATTCTTTTTCGGATGAGTCCAAAAACATATGTAATTTAAGATTGAAATCATCCTCCTCGACTTGAAATATCTTAAGATAGGCATCAAAATAAGAGTTATAACCCAGTTTTCTAATTTGCTTAGTCAAAGTAAATAAATTTTGAAAGTTTTTAAGAAATAAACTAATTTTTTGAATTATTGATGCTTTTCCTAGCAAATAATCCTTGAATAACTTATAACTAAAATTATTCATTGTAATATATTGGGTGAGGTATTTTAGGTAAAATTGCTTAAGTCTTACATCTAACTGTTTCCACTTCAATGGGGTATCTATTTTCTGATAAAATTGGCAGAAGTCATTTTTAACCGAACTGAATTCACTTTCCGAAATTTTCGATGGATTCAGCAATAATTTTTGCTGAAACTGAATATATTTTTGATAATTTTGCAAAATTTGTGTAAAAAGTGGATTTTTTTGGGTCATAGAATTTTCAATCAATAATACAAATATCAAAAGTATTTAATAACGAAATTTAAAAATATAATTAGAATGTTTGAGGTGAGGTGAATCAAATGTCTATCCCTGGAAATCCCCCACTTCCTTAAAACTGCGTTGAATCTGGCTTTAGATGATGGTGATTCCAATTTTCTACTTCATCATACAGAGGAATCTAATGAATTAGACCAAAACTAACCCGAATTAACGATTTTAATTTTTTTCTAATTTTTTCCGATTTTGTTAAATAGGGGGGAAGAATCACTTCCTCCCTCCCCTTTTTGGAACCACGCGTGCGTGTTTCCCCGCACGTGGCTCGCGCCTCAAGAACCCGTTACACGTCACCGTGCCCCGCAATGCGCCAATCTCTCGCCACACCCGACTTTCTCGCGTCACCGCAAGATCACCGATGAGGGTTTGGTCACCAGTCACTGTATTTCACCTTTCCCCGTGTCCTTTTTTCCCAATACTTCTCTAACAGCGGATCAAAGGGCGAATTGTATCCTTTCACCTTGGTATATTTCCGAATCGGGATGCTTGCCGTAAAGAAAAGGTAATGTCCTTCATCTGACTTGAATACCCAATTCCTCCCCCCGATTTGCCCAAAGTATTTATTACGGACCCACTTCTTGCCTTTATTATTGTGCCGTCGGAGACACCACTTCCACAACATCTGCCAAATTCGGTAATCGACATAACCAAATGTCACCTTGGCATTGCTATAGCGGTAGTAGTTCCCCCAGCCCCGAATGATGGGATTTAGGCGCTTGACTATATCTTCCGCAGTTGCTTGCTTATTGTGGCTAAGGACTTTTTTGATGTTTTTCAGGTGTTTTTGAACTGCTTTCTTTGATGGTTTTATCAAACACACCCTTCTTCCACGTCCACAGTACTGTTGAACGAGGAAGCCGAGAAAATCAAATCCGTCCCGCCGATGTACGATGTGTGTCTTCATTTCGTTGAGCTGCATCCCCCGCACGGATAGGAACATCCGAATCTTGGGGATCACATACTCCGTAATCCGCTCCCGTGAGGGGGCGATTACCACACAATCATCCGCATATCGTATCAAGCTAACACCTTTATTGGGACCTGTCCGAGAAGCAGGAGATTTATATTTCCCGCTGTCGGATTCAATCCCAAAGAGCCGTTCCATGCCATCCAGAGCAATATTTGCCAACAGAGGACTAATCACTCCTCCTTGGGGGGTCCCCGCTTTCGTCACGTGGTATGTGCCGAACTCGATGATCCCCGCTTTGAGCCAGCCTTTGATGGTGTTACGGAACACCGGCACCTTTTGCAGCAAAAATTTGTGGTCGATATTATCGAAGCATTTGGAAATATCCGCATCCAAGACCCACGCACTAGTATGCTTACCTTCCCGAAATTTGATTGTGGTCCATATCTGGGAAATTCCGTCTTGGGCTCGTCTCCCCGCCCGAAACCCGTAAGAGTTCGGTTCGAACCTTGCCTCCCATTCGGGCTCCAGAGCGAGTTTGACCAGCATTTGCATTACCCGATCTGTTACAGTCGGTATCCCCAGCGGGCGCTTATCCCCGTTGGGTTTCGGAATATAAACACGTTTGAGCGGGCTGCAACGGTATTTCATGGGGTTCAACTGTCGGATTTCCTCCACCAGCTCTTGCCGAGCTTGGGATGTGATATAAATCCGCCCATCGATCCCCGCTGTCCGCTTTCCGCTATTTTCTTGTGTGACCCTCCGCACTGCAATCAATCGTGCAGAGTGTGACCTGACCAGCAACTTTTGCAGGTTTTTAACCCTACTCCAGTCCTGATCACGGGTTGCGCTGAAGATCCGCCCCTGAATACGCCTTACATGATCTCTATGGTCGTTCCATTCTATGGACTCCCAGTCAAGAGTCTGCCTTATGGTCTGTTCAATGGTGTATGCCATCGTTTAACTTCTCCATTTGTATAGTTGTATTCGGTCGTTTCTTCAGTCAAGACCTATTTCGGAAGTCTGCACCCTTTCAGGTTGGGTATCTCTGCCACTGCTGGCAGCCCTATCCGCCCGATTACAGGGCGGCATTCGCTTTTTCCTATATCCTCTGCCCTCCGAACCATCCCTCTTCCTTGCGGTTGAGATTCCGTTTATTCGAACGGGATTCGTAGGGTTTACCAAGTTCCCACGATATAACATTCATTAATGCTTTTAGGGAGGTATTATCCCCCGACCGCACAGCAGATGACAAAGGAGGTCCATGAAACGACCCCTATTTGGCGGTTTACCTTTTGGTTATGGTGTATCATTTGGTTTCACCATTCGTCAGTTACGAGGTTTATCATACCTTCACTATCGTTTCCCTTGAGCATTTTGGCTAGCCCCCAGCCATTCTCCAACTGAATGTTGTTGGGGCGTTGTCTCTATCGCTTCACACCACCCCCTTACGGCGGTCGCATGGATAGATAGCCATCATCAGTCATATTGATGACCAGCTTCTACTTGTTTTCGTAAGTTCTGGATTTATATCGTGAGCTTCTTGTCGCACTTCATGATCTGACAGCTTAATCTAAGTCGACTAAATCCGACAATAAAAAACCAAGAATGTAAGCAGACAAATTCCGCCAATTTGACTTAAAAATATATTAAGATAATCATGCTTAACCTCTGAAATATCATATCGAGACCAAATCCGACAATATCAATAACAAGTTCTAAAAATTAATACTGTCGGTTTACGTCGACCTAGATTAACTTGTCATACCATGATATTTTACCTACCCAAGATTTTTTAGTTTTAATATTTCACTAGTACTTGAAGATATTCCAATTTTAACTGATGTGACGAACAATGCCAATCCCCCCGACCAGTGTTCCAGGTGAGATATACCGTTTGTTGATTTCAAAAGATCCCGAAGAGAATCAGCACGGATATGCATCTTTTCTTAAGCGAACCCACTGGAACGCGGGGCAAACTCCGGAAGATCTCAAAAAATTTGCCTGTACCCAACTCAATGTCAAAGTTCGCCATGTTATTGCGAGCCAAAAATTCATTGAACCTGCATTTTTGTGGGCTTCCCAAGATGGTCTGGAGAGTGCCAAACTCAATATGGTGGAAGCGGCACATTCCTATGTAGAAAGCATTGGAGAGAAACTTCCTCCGATTATCGCATGGAATTTTTTTGACTCCCAAAAAATGCGATTGATTGTCCATGACGGGCATCACCGGGCTTATTTTTTCCATCGTATGCGCAAACGGGTTAAAGTAGTTGTATTGGAGCCCATCGGAAACTACGCACAAATGGAAGATAAATTCCGTTATGCTTTCCAGATTTGCAGGCGTGTCATAGATCTTCCGGTGTCCAAAACTCGAAATTTTGACATTGTGGTAAAATAATTGAACGATTACAATATCCCTATGATTACAATATCCCAAATATAACCATTTCCCACGGATCCCCAACATCCATCCTCTGCTGAAAACAGGCTAGAAACATGGCAACCAAAAATAATCAAATTGATTGGCAATTCATCGATATAAATGAATTTACATCGGAACATTTGAAGCATTTCTCGGTTACAGATATTAGGAAAATGTTTCTTCGCACCAATAAACCCATGGTTCCGGAATTAGCCTATCTCTCATTTTTACAGCACTCTATGTGGGGTGTGGGATTTGATATTGAGCGGGGAATCCAGAAAGTTATGATACAACTGAATTTACCGTTATTTGAGGGAACTGGTTTGAGTTGGAAACAAACCTATGTAAATCCTCATAAAGTATGGGCAACTGAAGATAGTTTAGACCTGGATATATATCAAATGATTGAGACTGGGATAAATTACATGCACCGAACAAAAAAACCGATTCCTCCTGTGATAATATGGCTCATCAAGGATGACGGTAGGTATAATTACGTGTGCCATGATGGGCATCATCGGATCAAATATTACGCTCAACGGGGTGGTAGGATGCCTGCGGTGGTTCTAGAATATTGGATCGATAATCGTGAAAATCCCCTGCTTGCGCAAAAATTGCACTATCAAAAAATCGACACACGTGTTGTGGATTTGCCCATCGTGAAAAGAGATTTCTGAAATATTGATTTCTCATTTTCTGATTTTCACTATATGGTGGATAGCTTATTCTATAAAGTTAAAATCTTTTATATCAATCTCGCATTAATCCTATTATAATGGATATTAATGAAAAATTTCAGTTTGCAGTAGAACGATTTAAAGATTTTAAAAATCATTTTGAAATTCAAGATTTTCGCAAATTCTTATTGCTAATCCTCAATTTAGATGCGGTAGGTCCCGAAGCGATGCTACAACAGCTCGGTATGGGTGCCAAAAAGCGGGTCGTTTTACCCTATGATCCCGAAACGAAGATGTACTACACCAAAGTTATGTCTGGCTTATCCTACCACAATCAATTGTTGATCTATCACAAGTCCGAGAAATTATCCGAAAAGTTTGTGAATGATGCAGAATCGACCCTTTTTACCGAATCTCTCAGTGCTTTTGAGCGCAAAAACTTTCTGCCCGGCAAATTTAAAGTTATTACACCTGAAGTGAAGGATTATACGGCTGAAGTTCTCAAGGGAAAGAATTCAAGCAAACTCCTCATCACCGGGGTTGAATCCCTCTATTTTGATTTGGCCGAGATGATCGTGAGTCAACAATCCAAATTCTTATTCCTTATGGAGGGAGATGATGCAGATGTTCTCTTTTCAATGAATATTTCCTTTGCTCCTAATCACGATGGCGATAACATCCAAATGCTGGATGTCTTCGTAGATGAGGAAAAGAAATACAGGGATTTCACTTTTATTCGGATGAAGGAAGGAGAGTTGGAAATGGATTTACTCAAAGAAATTAAAGATATGAGCCATGGAGATCTCTATAAATCGCATTTTACAATCATTGTGCCGATTAAATCCTTTAATGCTCCCTAATTTAAAGATCTAAACAGATCTAAACAGATCTAAACAGATCTAAACAGATCTAAACAGATCTAAGCAGAACTAGGCAGTTCTAAACTAATCTAGAAGGATTTAATCCTTTTCTTTTTTAATTCATTCTGGAGTCCATAAACATTTTAAAGTGCCTCCCGTATTTTTCCCTATGGCGAAAACCATTCTGCTTATCAATGGGTCACCCCGAAAAAAGGGGCTCACCAACTCCCTGTGTCAAATTTTTGCGGAAAAAATTGGAAATCTTAATCTTCAGGATACTGACGCAAAAATTACCGATATTATTGTTGAACAAATTGCATTAGGTGATTTTTCGATTGCCCATTGTAATGCCTGTGATATTTGTCTTCGTAAACCCCACATCTGCCCCTTAAACGCCGATGATGATATGGATGCCCTAGCGAAAAAAATGCGCGATGCGGATGCCATAATTATTGGTTCCCCTTCTTATTTTTCAAGTGTTACGGGGCTTGTGAAAGATCTGATCGATCGGAGTCGCCCCTTGAAAATGGCCAAGTATGAATTGAAAAATAAATATTTCGCTCCGATTGTCACCGCCGGATTACGGGCTGGAGGGCTAAACTCAGTCCAGAATTCCCTAATCCAATATGCATTAATTCAAGGGATGATTGTAATTGGTGCTCTAGGTCATCCTGTCCTGATGTCAAATTTTCCTACAGAAACAGGACAAAAATTGGATCTTAAGGATTTTCGGAAACCCGAAGAGATTTCTTCCCTCGCACGGGCAAACTGTGAAGCATTGGCCGAAAGATTTTGGTCGATTCTCCAATAAAGCAGTAAAATAAAATGAAAGCAAAAAATAGTAATATGAATTTTTTTTTTACATGCTATAATTTATCCACTAAGAGATAATAGTTCAATCATTCATTAGAAAGTTTTTTGTTGATTTTTGGAAAAGGTTTTTGTAAATAAACTTCACTTGTTAATAGTGAATAACTAAACTAAGACTAAGTAAATGAAAAAGGGTTAAAAAAGGGTTTACATGAATGTAAATATCCCAATAAGCATTATGGGTTAGTGGGTAAATTATATCAAATTGAAAACAGTTAAAAAGGAAGAAAGGCTGTTTTCCCAGCCATTGCGCTGAGCTTATTGAATCTACAATTTCATGACATACCCTTTAATGACGAAAGTGTCCAATATATCCGGAACCCGCGCATAATCGAATTTTAATAATTGATCTGCGGCGATTTTTCGTAGTTCACCAATTAAATGTTTAAGAGTAATGGTACTTTGCTTCCGAAGGATGCGTAAAGTGTGCTTGTCCAGTAAATCTGGCAGCATCTCGGCTTGACGAATGTGTGTATCAGAATTATACATGAACATAGTTCGATCATCCAATTTAAGCACAATTTCAGCTTCCCCTTCGGGTTTAGTCAATTTGTCCATGAGTTCGTTACGATCTCGCATTAATTGAACCAAATCTGGTGTGAAGTACTCGGATTGCCTTGGATATCTTTTCCGAAGTGTTTTTATGATCTTATCGGTTTTTGTGATATTTTCTTGTTTTATTTCTTCTGCAAATTTGGTCAAATAATCAAAGAAGTTTTTAGCGTATACAATTTGCAGTTTGGCAGGGGTTTTCTTAATCATATCGAAGAGGAACACTAATGGTTCAGTATTGATGGAACTAAAGGGTTTTTGGACGGTCAATTTATAAGACAGGTTATAGATCGTAAATTTTTTCAATTTCTCTTTATGCTCGTCGTTATATTCCAAGAATTGATCTGCCGGAAAGATTTTTGCATCCCGGGCGACGGTGGGAAAGATTTTTGCTAAATAGGTAAAAACAACCCCAAAACGATCAGAATCGGTATCATTTTCGATTAATAGAAACGGACTGTTGATAAAACCTCCAAATAATAGGTATCGCAAATCCTCTTCGCTGATGAATTGCGCCATGTTTTCATATGTGATGTTGTAATCATCCGCTTTCCGTAAAATTTCGTTTTTTAGATTTTCTGCCTTCTTTTCATCATCCATTAGGGAGTATTCCAGAACTAAATAATCCCGAATGTTGAAGTTTTTGTCGACGTATGCGTAAAAGGCGTGCTCGCAGACCATTCCCGCAGGGATATAGACCGATGTGGCGCCTGTTTCCTTTTTTTGAACAAGATCCACTGGAATTGGGATTTTTCCTTGATTTTGACAGATTGGACAGATTACATTTATTCTACTTGTTTTTTCACTCATTTTGCTATTCGTTCCAAATATTATTCTATAGAACTACTTGATTTTTTTTATTTTTAAAAGATTTCTTCTCCTTTAGAGTTTTGTTATTTTACTTAACGAAAGTGTATAATTCCTAAATTTACTACCCAATTATTTAGCGGGAATTCAAATTTGCCGATTCAATTCTTTTATTCTTGTAATAATTGTCGGAATTATTTCTGAAAACTCGGTCAAGATTCCTAAAAATGGTTTTTTGGTCAAGGGTTCTAGTATGGGTTCAATTTGAGCAAAAATCTCTCCCCGTTTTTTCATATTTCCCTCAGCCAATAAAGAAGCATAATAATCGTGAGTTTTTAGAAACAGAATGAAACGGTATCGTTGGTATCCCAATTTTACAGAAATCCATTGTGGCAGCATTAGGGTATTTGCAAATGTATTCGCTGCTATCGCTTCTAGCTTGGCAGTGATCAAGAGTTCTTTGATTTCATTTTTATCATAATACTCTGATAAATCCGACTCTGGAGTTTTTGGGAGATCTTGAATGTCTAATTGATGAGTAACTAATTTCGATATAATTCCGATTGATTGATAGCTTAATCCAAAGTAATCTATCCGCAGATTTGAATCAAGGGAATTAACAATATTAGTTGTAAATACATCCTGTAAACCCATTATCGTTTCTAAAAGATAAGGAACCTTTTTACGATATTTTTGGGAGATGGAATATTTTTCATACTTGCTGAGGGATGAGACGGAGCCACTGGAGATGTAATCCTTTGTGCTAATTTTTAGTTGGTTTATCAACCAATTTGCCTTCTTTTCCGGGATTTTTCCATATACAACAAAGATTATTTCCTTCTGGATTGAGAAATAACAGATTTCTTCCTCCTGATTTTCGGGAGATTGCAAAAACATTTTATCGAGTTCGCCGCTCAGAATGGATGTGGAAATGTATTCTAAATTGACGGCTAAATCTAATAAATACTTGAATGTTTCATTTAGACTGAAGACTTCATCCCGATTCCTCGTAGTTAATCCAACATATTTAATATATTCTGCTTTTGACTTTCCCAGGTGGATTTTTTCTCGGTCAACTTGAAATTGTGTTACATTTTGGACTTTTTTAACTACTGCCAGGGATTCATCAATACTTGCCTTTGATATTTTAATATTCCCAATCGCTGGCTTAGTATTATCTTCTTGACTATCTTGATTATTTTTATTAATTTTAGGGCTATGGGATTGATCTTGGGTGCTTCCAATTGAACTTTGAACGATATTTGGATCACTGGTGACTTTAAGATTTTTTATAAAAGATAGGGTAGATTGACTTTTGGGGATTTTCTTGCTTTTACCTTTATGGTCTCCTACCGTTTCAGTGGAAGAATGTTTTTCTTTCGATATGATGGGAGATCCACACTTAGGACATGTGATTTTTGTTGGTTTATAAATTTTGTAGCCACACTGTTGGCATTCAAAAGTATCCTGATCTCCGTTAAAAAACATCAAATATTCTCCCTAAGCTTGTAGTCAAATCGTCCATTAAAAAATTTTAGGTGCTAGGGATATCAAACGAAGAAAAAAGGAAATTAAAAAAGAAATTCAAATAGCTGATGATCCGATTTACAGATGATCCAATATATCTACCATGTGTTGGGTTCGTTTCTCAATTACGGCCGTTGTTCCAATATCGGTTCGATGGAATAAACTACCCTCAATCGCCTGTGTTGCTTTTTCTGCTATATTTTCTGCTTCTTCAATGGTATCAGCGATCCCCAAGACTGCGATAGCCCGTGATGTTGAAGTATATAGGATTCCCTCTTCTTCGTTGATGGAAGCGTAATAGAGTTTGGCACCAAGGCTGTCAATTTTATCCTCATCGACCATAATCTTGGCATTGGCTTTGGGAGAAACTGGATATCCCTCCGGTACTAGGTATTTGCAAACGGTGGCTTTCTCGGAAAACTTTAAGGGACCATGTAAATTGCCCTCGATGATCTGTGTGCAAATATCAACAAAATTCGATTCGAGAATTGGCAAGATATTCATGGCTTCGGGATCCCCAAAGCGAATGTTAAATTCCACAACCTTGATCCCTTTTGGGGTTTTCATGAACTGACCATAGAGAAACCCTTTGTATACCTCCTTTGTTTCCTGGGCAACAGCCTTGACTACAAGTTCCATTTGTTGGCGAGCGTATTCGACATCCCCGGAATTAATAAAGGGCATCAAGTGATTTGCCATGGAATAGGATCCCATCCCTCCTGTATTCGGCCCTGTATCTCCATTGTATGCTCGTTTATTGTCCTGTACTATCGGTGTGCCAAGTACGTGCTCCCCATCAACGAAGCAGATATATGTAAATTCCTCCCCTTCGAGTTTTTCCTCAATCACGATTCGCCCATTTTGGTCAAGAATTTCTTGGCAATATTTCATTATATCCTCTTCGGAATGAAGGTGATCTCCCCAAACCTTCACCCCTTTTCCCCCTGTAAGCCCATCTGGTTTAACTACCACATGTTCTTTTCCGATTTTGGTTACAAAATCAGCGATACCCTCGAGGGATTGAAAAATTTCGAATTCTATGTTGGATTCTATTTCATATTTTTTAAGTAAATTTCTGGCAAAGATTTTCGAGCTTTCCAACTGGGCACATTCAATCGTGGGTCCCACAACAGGAATATCTTGTGCCTGAAGCGCATCGGCGAGTCCTACAGCCAAAGGGGCTTCGGGGCCCACAACGGCAAATTTAACTTGATTTTTTTCTCCGAATTCCGAAATTGCAGAAAAATTAGTTAGGCTGCCAATTTCAACTTTTCCTTGGCATAATTTTGCGATTCCGGGATTCATCTTTGACATGTAAGCACAAACTGTGCCACCACCCCTTACTAAAGCCTCAGCTAAAGCGTGTTCACGAGCTCCGTTTCCGATTAAAAGTATATTCATATTGTACACCAACCTTCCAGATTCAAAATAATTTCCGTATTATCCCTTTAATAAAAGCCAGAAATCCCAAACCAAAAATTTTTGAAGACATAATCGCTTAAGCTAATCATGGTTAAGATAATATCATGGAATGTTAATGGCCTCAATGCCGCTGTTAAAAAAGGGTTGTTGGATTTCATAAAATCGGAAGATGCGGATATCTATTGCTTCCAAGAGGTCAAAGTTTCGGATAAAACAATTACCAAAGAGTATATGGATTCTCCGAATCTCGAACCCTATCACCTTTACTGGAACAAGGCGGAGAAAAATGGTTATTCCGGAACAATGATGCTAACAAAACAAGCCCCGTTGGCAGTACTGGAAGGTATGAATCAAAATTCTGAGTTGGATCGTGAAGGAAGATTAATAACAACTGAATTTCCAAATTTTTACTTAATAAATGGGTATATCCCCAATGCGGGGCAGGGGTTAAAACGCTTGGATTTTAAGTTAGATTATAACACAACGCTTTGGAATTATGTAGATGAACTGAAGGCTGAAAAACCGGTTATTCTTACCGGGGATTTGAATGTAGCCCATCAGGAAATTGATCTAGCCAATCCTTCCTCCAATCGAAAAAATGCAGGGTTCACCCAGGAAGAAAGAGATTCCTTCTCTGAATTTCTTTCCCGGGGCTATGTGGACACATTTCGTTCATTCAATTCTGAAGGAGGGCATTATACCTATTGGTCCTATCGATCAAATGCCCGGGCCCGAAATGTTGGGTGGCGATTGGATTACTTTGTGTGCAATTCTGAATTTCTCCCCTCGGTGCAGAGCAACGAAATTTTGAAAGATACCCTCGGTTCTGATCATTGTCCTATTCGATTGGTGATGAATGTTTAACCTTTCGTGGTAGTTTCTTGAAAAATTACCCAAAATATGATTGGGATCAGATCTGAATCATATCCAAATCTATTAGGCTAGTTTTGCTTCATAGAATTACATAAATTTTTCCTATTTTTTTCCTTTTTCGCTTCTTTCACATAATGAAACCAATAACAATTTGAGAAAATTTTAAGAGATCTAACAACACTAAATAAAATATGGGATCCGGATCCATTCTAATTTTCTTCCAAACCTATTGGGAATTAATTTTCCTTTTTGGCGGTTTCACGATGTTCTTCATCATCATGTATTCATTTACCGATAAGAAATTTAGAAGTTTAATGGCAAATCTGTTTTTCCTTTTTGTTACCTTTCTTGCATCACTGGTGATAACTGGTGTAAACGTATTCCTAACGTTACCATTTTTTATCTTCTTCATTCTGAACACCTTTAATAGTAAAATATTCAAGCAATTAGTAGAAATTGAGGAAGACGAGTTATTCAAATCCCGAAAACCTTCAGCATGGAGTCGATTTTCCCATCCCCCTGAATTGAAGGATTTTAATGAGAAAGTGGAAACACAATTACCGAATTTGGAGGAAGAAAACCATGAATGAACTACTTGCACTCAATTTACCCGGTTTACTACTTATTCTTTTTACTTTAATCATATTCCCCGTTATAAAACAAACAAAGATCACGCGGTATTTAACCAATATCGGTCTTATCTGTGCGGTTTTGCTACAAACTGCTTATCTTATCTTCTTCAATAATTTACAATTTCTATCGTTCTTTGGATTACAGAATGTATTGAATTTAGGCACTCTTTTAATTGGGGATATTGTGCTAATTCTCTTTCTAATCCTGCATCTCTTTTCACGGGAAGAAATCAATCTTTCGCATTCCCCTTATTATTATTCTGTAATTTATCTAGTAACTACATTTGCATCCTATATATTGGTCCAATCTACCAATGTCCTGATAATTTCATTTGCCTATGTGGTTTTATCCAATTGCTTGTATTATTTATTCTTTTTCGGGCAATACAAGAAACACCCAAATTTAGCTAAAGGGATTAGCGAAATCAATCTATTTGTGGCCTTTATCCTGTTGATCCTAAATATTGCAATTGCCTTCATCTTCAATTCTTTTGACTTATCCACACCGAATTTATTACTTAATTCTGCTACCACCCTACAGGAAATATCTTTGTATGTTGGATTTCTGGTTGCCCTTAGTCTTCTTCCAGGCCTTGGACCACTATTTTATTACCACGGAACGAAATTTTATCGAAATGCGAATCCCCATGCCATTCAATGTTTTTCCATCATAATTACCCCGCTATCCGGTCTCGTTCTTCTTAGATTACTAAGTAATTTTATCGGAAATAATCGCATCATTGGATTATGTTTATTTTTCATTGGATTATTGGGTATCATAACTGGTATAGCGATGCAATTCAAAATTCATAAAAACAAATCGGAAAATACGAGAGCAAAAATATCCGAATTCATTGGAATTTCTTCCAATCTGGATTTTCATGCCAATCTGCTGTTATTGAGCATCCTATATTTGACAACCAATAACAAATCCGAATTTTATCTGATTGGGGTTTCGTTTTTCCTGCTATCCGTAATTCTAAATTTGGTGTTAAATAGTTTGATGGCTCCCCTCCTCCACATACTTGATGCGGACAATTCTCTTGCACAAATAACCTTAAAACCGAAATTTGTGGGATATTATATTTTGGGTTTACTGCCTTTCATTTTCATACTCCCTGTTTTTCCGGGAAATCTTTTTATCGGAGCGCTTTATCAAATGACCATCTATAGAAACCCCGATTCTCTGTTGGATTCTATTCTATTGTGGATAGGCTTATTTACTGTGGTTGTTGTTGTTGCATGGCGACTCTATGGCATTGTTTTTCTCTTCCGAAAGTTCTACGATAATCGAACGGATCATCCCACGGATATTCCGCCAGTTGTAGAAAAGCTAGTTGCCCGATCCAGATTTCACCCCTCAATCATTGTGCTATATGTCTTAATTGGATTTCTCTATCTTGTTGAATATTTATGGGGAATTTCCACGCTGTCTCAAAATTTCTTTCAAATTTAACAATTTTTATTTATTATTCAATGTTAAAATGATCATAAGACAATATTTTCAAAGAAGAAAAAATAAATACACGTGAAATCTATGTTTGGAACATGCGGGATTAGAAAAAAATTTTCAACCTATGACAAATCCGAAAAAAGCTTTACCCCCAATATGGCTCTACGATTGGGAGAAGCGATCGGAACTGCAATAGGATCTGGCAATGTGGTCATCGGGCGCGATATCCGAACCGCTGCAGTTGCCATAGAATATGCTATCACCAGTGGTTTAGTCAGTACTGGTTGTAAAGTTTACACCATCGGTATGGTGACCACTCCTACCCTAGCAATGTCCATCGATTATCTGGAAGCGGATTGTGGAGTGATGATCACTGCCTCCCATAATCCACCGGAGTACATAGGGGTAAAACTATGGAATAAAGAGGGATTGGGTTATAGCTCAGAGCAAGAAGAGGAAATTGAAGAAATTTATCAGAATCGAGCCTTTTTGCATAAAAAGTGGGATGAATTGGGCTCTGTTGTCCAAATCCACGGGATCAATGAAGTGCATATTAGGAAAATCATGAAAAACATTGAGTATCGGTGTAAGGATCGCTCCTTTAACATCATTGTGGATCCGGGTAATGGAAGTGCTTCGGAGATTGGTCCCAAGCTTCTGAGCCAGCTCGGTCTCGAATTCATCACCCTCAATTCTCAACCCGATGGCACATTTCCAGGGAGAATGTCCGAACCCAGTTCGAAAAATTTAGAGGATTTGCGACTCTTCATTCAACACTCGAAAAAAATCCAAATGGGAATTGCATTTGATGGGGATGCTGATCGAGTTGTTTTTTTAAATGAGGATGGCGAAGTGGTCGAACCAATTCGAATTTTAACCTTTTTGGCCCAAGAGTATATAAAAACCACCTATCCTGATCCCGCCAATCGTCCTCCATTAGCAATTGTGACCCCGGTCAATTCATCGGGGGTTATCGAACATGTGCTGGAACCGATGGGCGTAAGCATTCACCGAACGAAAGTGGGTGATATTAACGTTTCCCAAGCCATGCTCAAATACGACGCTTTCCTTGGGGGTGAGAACTGTGGCGTATATATTTGGCCACAGTTCACTTGTCATAAAGCCCCTGACAGTTTGGCTGCCATTGTGATGTTGTTGAAATATCTTTCAAAATATGATTATAAATTTAGCAAGGTCATGAAAGATATTCCCGAATTTCCCTATATTAAGAAAGGTTATGAATTGGAGGAAGATATTATATTTTCGGATGAAAATTATCTTACAATCGCCGAGAAATTAGAAGAGGCATTGAAGACTAACGGATATACAAATTTTCGCCGAACTATGGTCGATGGCGTACACATTCGATTCGATGGGGGCTGGATCTTGGTAAGAAAATCTGGTACTACTCCGATTCTTCGAATTACCGCCGAAACTCAGTCGTCTAATGGAGAAACAGAAAAAGTTATTGCCTTGGGTAAAGGGGTCATTGGATCTTTAGTTTCTCTTCTGGATGAAGAATAAATCCGGCTATTTTTTTTTTAGTGTAGTTTTAGTTTTGAGTTTTTCCCGAATAGCTGCTTGGTAGGATTTTTTCTTGGTTTTTTTCCGAGATTGCCCCGATGTCCCGGAAGTTTCTTCCACCATATTCAGGATAATTCGCAAATAGTTTTCAGCCAAACCCTGAATCTTATTCGTCTCAACGGCGGTATTCCATTTTTTAATCAAAATAACTTCCTTTAATATATTTGAGATAGCGTCCTTTCCAATATCCATCCAGTATTCGGGATCAATTGGGGGTTTATCTCCGCCGACTCCCGGGCAATATTCCAGCGCTTTTTGGGCGTAATCCATTTTGATATCCAGACCCGCCTTGGGTGTTTCAATAGGTTTAGAATGGAAATGGAACGGAAAAGTTCGACAGATACTGGGACGGGCAGCATAAATCTTACATTTGTTTTTCTTTGATAAAAATATACATTTACCCTTCGCTCCTTTCCGCAATCCCAAGAACGCTTGTCCATTGGTGGTAAGAATCGGAGGGATAACCATCTTTTCCAATTCTTCGGGGGTGGGATCATGGTCGAATTTGTAGAAACCGACAATTTTCAAGAAATCCTGTAATCTATAATTTAGCTCATACTGCATGCGTAAAATATCTGAATACGTAAGATTGACGATTGTATCGGGATTGGAACAGCACTCTCCACACTCAACACACTTAAACCGAAAGGGTTTTTGTCTATTTTTAGGCACTACGGGTTTATTTTCCACCTTGAACCAACATCCTTAGCTATATGCAAATTAACAAGCGTTACATTTTATAAAAATTTTAATTTTTCTGCACATTATTCTAATTTATTGAAGTAAAATGTTTGACGATATTGCCTCCGATTGGAAAAATAAGCGAAAAAATCCATGGACTCCCTTCGTCGAATTGCTTACCCCTTTAATTACCCAGTGGATGCATTCCCTACCTCCGTCGGATCCTAATCATTTGATCTTTGTTGATTTGGGCGCAGGATCCGGACGTCATTCTGAATTCTTTTCCCAATACTGCCGCAGGTTGGTTGAATTGGATCAATCGCGCCCAATGTTAAGAAAAAACGGATCATCAAGTGAAAAACTGCAGGCCGATCTTACAGCACTCCCATTTCGTCCCAATTCCATAGATGGACTTCTTGCCGTTGCCAGTTTACACCATATTCCCGGGCATTCCAATCGAGAAAGTGTCATTACAACAATGAATTCCATAGTTCGCGCGAGGGGGTTTGTGTGCATCACGGTTTGGCGCTTTAAGCAGAAGAAATTTATGGATTTGTACCGGGATCATCTTGCACGAATGTCCTCCTTCTCTCCGGATCCGTCATCGGGTTTGAATGCCTCTTCTGGTATGAAATCATACTCGAAATCGGATTTAGCTTCAAAAGTGGTATCGGTTCAGGAATTTGGGGATGTCGAGGTGCCTTGGAAGTTATCCCAGAAGACGGGAAACATCACGGTTCAAAGATTTTATCACCTATTTCGGGCCGTGGAATTCCGGAAATTGATGCGCGGTTTTTCAAACCGGTATATTGTCTCCTTCGGTTCGGGGGATAAAAAAAAAAAAAATAAAAATAAAAATAAAAATAATTTCTTCTTTTTTGGGTTGAGGCAAGCATTAAAATGAACAACTTCTTAATTCCTACCCACAAATAAATAAAGGAGGAAAATCTTGGTCACTTAATGAAGCCCTTTCGAAGAATTCCCGTGAGAAACTCCCTCTTTATGGGAATTTTGCTCTTTACGTTTTTCTTTCAAATATTGTTTATCGCGCCTTCTTCCGGATTTGTGCCTGTTCCCTTTGATCCCGAAGATTCTGTGCATTTGGAGGTCACCTATTCCATAACCTATGAAACCACTTCCCCCTCAGCGAGTCTTTTTGAAATCTGGATTCCACGCCTCAATAATTGGAGTACAGGGACAACTGATGGAGCTGTTGGTCAGAATTCCACCTTGCAGCCGATTAACCACCCCGACTTTTACGATGAATATTACTATGATTCGGACGATGTCTATAATAATTCCTATGATTTTTACAACGTAACCATGAATCCTTCGGTCGCTGAAACACTATTTGAATTTTCCGCGACCTATGATATTATTCTTCAAGGTCAATCCCAAAACGTCTCCGAGAATTTAAACATGGATTTGTATGATACCTCTTCAGAGTTATATGAATTCTATACGTCATCGCAACCCTATTATGAAACGAATGATTCGGTTGTTCTCGATGTTCTCGATAACATAATTTCGGATAATACGAGCATTAAGGATATTCTCGAATCGGTCTATCTGTTTGTCGTGGGGAATATGACGTATTCATTGATCGAAGATACAAAAACCACCAAGGAAATTCTCTCGTCCATGGAGGGGGATTGTTCCGAATTTTCAACCCTAATGGTTGGATTACTCCGCGCTGCTGGGATTCCGGCACGAAAAGTCTTGGGTCTCGGCTTAATTGATGGAGATATTGAATCACCCTCCCTAAAACTGGATATGGATGTTGGAGATACGTGGTATTATCAAATTGGATCAGAATACGAAATACCTGGGCATGCCTGGGTGCAGTATTATGTTCCCGGATTGGGTTGGGTGAGTGCTGATCCGACTTGGGGGCAACCCTATGTTGAATACGGAGAAGAGTCGGCTCTACAGTATTTGTATAATATGGATTACGTTCACTTGATTACCACAGTAGGTGGTTGGTATGAAGATGGAATCGAACCACCGTTATTCTTTAACGAAGGGGAGCCCTCTGGAATGGATGAATTTCCCTTTATTTATCCGGTGGGAAATGCACCAGCAAATTCCATTGCATTTGATTTTCGGATTGATTTTGAGGTGATTTCCTTCAGCCAATCTGATCCAGGTTCCTTTTTCGATCAATTTAATCTAGATTCCCTATTTGATGGGCAGATTTTTATCTTTCTCTTATCTTCCAGCTCATTTTTGATCTTGGTGGTAATCGTGATGGCCTTGATTAAAAAACGATCGAGGAGTAAGAAGGATTATTACTGATCGAGGGGTTTAAAGGATTATTTTTTTTTGAATTTGTGATTTTTCTCTCTCAGTTTTTTGTTTTTTGTTTTGTCATTGTTTCCATTTTTTTTATTGTGGGAATTCCCTTTTGTGAAATCTTATATATTTTGAAGTTAAATTCTTGATTAACGACATTTAATTCAACCAAACCATTCATGATGCCTATGAGGAAAACAGAGACCGGAGACATTTATTACAAAATTGTTTATTGGGGTACTAGCGGGTCCGGGAAGACTACCGCCGTTGATACTCTATTCCAACTTGCACTAAAGGATCCCGACGCAAGTATTATTCCTATGGGGGATCTCACAAAAATTTCTACCCCAACAGGTGCAACCAATTATTTCGATCGAGGCATCTTGAAATCCAAAGTCAATGAGAAATTATTCTACCATCTATATACTGTTGCAGGTCAAACCCGCTTTCAGCCACTTCGGAATAAGGTTCTTTTTGGGGCCGATGCTATCATCCTCGTCGTTGATGGTCAACTTGATAAATTAGAGGCGAATAAAGAATCCCTGAATGAACTTAAGAATTTGGTAGATTTACCCTTGGTTCAAAAAATTCCCCTTTTCGTAATGTTAAACAAGCAAGATCTTCCCAATTTAATCAGTAAGCAAGAATGGATTGATGTTTTGGGTGAATTGGGGGTCTATTTTCCTAAAAATCATACGTTATCTTCAAAAAATCCCCCCATTTTCGAAACCGTTGCCCTCGCCGATATTCAACAAAATATTTATGAGTCCTTTAACAAATTCATCGAAAATTTTGAGAAATCGTTTAAAAACTTAGGGTATCACTAAAGCAACTGTATTTGCATTCATAAATAATAACTATAAGAAGGATTTAATAAGCGGATCAATTCGCCCCGTGAAGTAGGGCAATATTTTTTCGATTTCTTCTACAAGACCAAAGTGATCCTTGAGCAAACATAGTAAGAAAATCGATTCGAGCTTGATATCAATTTTGATGAACACGATTACCTCATCGTCCATCCGCCACACCGCCTTATTACGCTTGAGCAGCTTGAAATCTGAAAAGGTGCGGAACAGGTTTTGAAAATGCGGGGCTGAAATCTCCGAAACACGCCCCTTCAAAGCATCCAAGGAATAATCTGAAAGTATGATTGAACTGTTATTGATCAGTAACACCGCTTCCGCATTCAATTGGTTTGCGAGCCACTTTAACTGTCCCCTCAAAATCTCGCGATTCGGGCTCATGGCTCCAATTCCCTCTGAAAATGATTTTGTAAGGGAATAAGGATTGAAAATCGAGGTATGGAAGAATTTCATCTGGAATTTCTTGCCGATCAGGGTCAAATGGTTCTTCAAATACTGCAAATCTTCGAGTACCTCTGGTTTTTCTTCGATATCAGGATCAACTTTATGAAGATTGACCACGATTGGCGGATATTGATTAAAAGAATCCAAAATTGCCACAATGTTCTTTAGAAAGTCGAATGCCTCGTTGTATCGTTCTTTATCCTTGATGTCCACCAAAAAGAACAGAAGATTCGTATCGTACAAATATAAATCGGCCTGTTTCAGAAAATTAGTTCTATACTTTAATTGCCCACCAACGTCCCATTCCATAATGTCTTGCCCGAGTATTCTCTCTTCTTGGCGTTCTACTCCCTTAGTGGGTTTAATATTGGTGAGTTCGCTAAACTTCTGCTTGATCGCGCGGAGGTAACTGGTTTTACCGCTGGCATCAAGCCCGGTGAACAATATTTTTAAATTTCGTTCGGTGCTTATGGGGGCATTGGCTTTTTGAAGGTAGACCTCAATCTGTTCGTAGAGATCAAGAATTATATTATATGCCCCATCCTTCGTCGTTTGCTTATTTACCTTTTCCGCACTGTTGGCGATGAGCACGGAGAGATCCTTCATTTGCTCGTATAAAATTGAAGAATATGAATCTTTAATCAGTAAAGAGATCGTGGCTGCTTTCGCCTGTCCCCGGGCCTCTTCATCGCTAATGAGAAAGAAAAATGTCAAACTCGTTATGAAAAGGTCGGGAAATGGCAGAATCCCAAAATACTTGATGGTGTTGATTTCTTGGCCATCCTGATACACTTGCTCACCCATAAGGAGACTGATTGATTTCATAGATATGAGCAGTTGGTTATGGATGGGAATAGTTTCGGGGATGGTGACGATCGGAGTTGGGCCTTCTGTTTCAAATACCGAATAAATGATACCCTTGATAATTTCTTCTTTTATTTCTTGCAGATTTGCCAACTCTCCTTGATCAATAGTTCAGTAAATTTTTGATGCTATCTAATTATTAATTAGCTAAACTTTCTTTAATAGTTGTGGAGTATGGCCTTACCAACAGCTGAACAATGGAGAGCAAGGATACAAAAAAAATTAGTAATTGTGATGGAATATGCTCCCCCCGAAATTTATCCCACAAACTTCCAAAGCGGATTGGATTTACTTCAAGGTCATGGGTTGGGCAATGATTTTGGCAAAGAGTCGGATAATGGGTTAGGCAAAGAGCCGAGAAAAGAGACGCCAAAAAAATCGACAAAAGAGTCAAGAAAAGAGCCTAAAAAAGAGTCTGAGAAATGGTCGGGCAAAAAGTTGGACAAAGAGTTGGGCAAAGAGTTGAAAAAATTTATTCCTTCAAATACAACAAAACGCGCCCTTAAGAAATTCGTTAACAAAGATTTGCTCCGACAAGATGGCGGGGGATATATGTTCATCCCTTGGGGCACAAACTATTCATCTCTCTTTGATACGGTTCAAGATCTCGCATCATTTTACCCCTATACCGAAATTTTTACCCATCTGAGTTGGCAAGAATATGAAATTCTCATAACCCAGGCGTTGAATGGTTTGGGATACGATGCCTTTCGAACATTTCGCTTTAAGTCACCGGGTCATAGGTTTGAGATAGATTGTGTGGCGCGTAATAACCGGCACGTCCTTTTCATAGATGCCAAGCGTTGGAAAAATGCAACCATTTCCCGAACGGGGCTCATCCAAGCCATAAAGCAGCAACACAAACGAGTTTCAACATTAATTACCATGACGGATCAGCTGGCTTCCTGCGGGTCTATTTTCAAGCCCGATCCCCACATACCCAAGTTAGAACTCTATATTTTGGTTTTGGTGGCCAGTGATATGGCGGAAAATTTGATTATACCCGAGGGAGTTGCGCTTCCCTTTGCCCGATTTAACCATTTCCTAAACAATTTCCATGAATTTGCAGACATTCTTTCTCCAATAGAGTATTATTTCCCAGAATCTACCAGAATCAATTGAACCCTAGGATAAAATTTGACAAAAATTGTTCAATCCCTTGCCCGAAGGAGAAATATCAGTTGCCAAAGAATATACGGCCCAAGAAATATGATCCTGAGTGTCTTCCACAGAAATTTTAACGGTGATCCAAATCTCACCAATATCAAATAAGAGCGGAGAATGTTTACCAGCCCCTTGGCACCTGCGGGCCGCATCTCCATATTAACGGTGAATCGATCCTTATTTCTTCGTATAAATTTCTTAACCTGTGGTAGTGGAAGAACGCCTCCGGGAGTTTTAAAGGGCCAATGGGAATCCTCCGTTCCCGATAAGTCTGATATGTGAATATATGTTATTTCCGGTAATAAATCAGGGGGTATATTCAAAAATCCTTGAGCCCCGTTGGTCAAAAAACTGTGAGGGAGATCAAAACATATGTTTATTTTTTGCGTGTCTTCTATTTTTGCCTTAATAT
>JABCSI010000164.1 GCA_018238965.1 Promethearchaeota archaeon | reverse complement strand
CACTTTCAAATGCGTAATTTCCGATTGTATCTCCTAAAAAGCTTGTTTCAGGAAGGAGATCATTTGTATTAAAGAAATAATCTTCATTATTTGGATTTTCATCGGAATCCTTAGAAATATTAAGTAAGGCATCAAAATCAATGAAATCAGAGAAGTTTATTGAGAGTAGGGGAAAGATCGTATATAATGAGGCACCCTTCATGCCATCAAAACTATTTTCAGGATCTGCCCATAATTGGCGTAATTTAAAATATGATCCCCATGTCGTATCCAATCGTTCATTATAATCGACTAAACGAGTGAGATCAAAAACTCCTTCCTTAGTTTCAAAATCTTTCCCCTCAAAATTGCCAAAATAATCTAATATATCTAATGAATTCATAGAAGTAGTATCTAGAGAAAGATCCGAACTACCGATTAGGTTTTGGGACACAAAGAAATTCATATGAACTGCATCAAACCAGATCCTCCCTCGGTTTGCTGTGATAACTAAGTTCACAGGGAGATTATAAAAGGGAGAATTAGAACCAGGTGCAGTGAATGTTATGTTAAAATTGATTTCCCCTGGAGGGATAAAAGGATTGGCAAATATAATAAGGGGAATTGAGGAATAGGGATTCAAATCACGCTGAATAGATGTTAATGGTTGTAAACTGGAAGTTGATAATTCAGAATCTAAAAAGAAAACTAATTTGGACCCGATCCCATCAGTTTCTATAGTAATATCTTCCATTGGGTAAATTGTAAATATTGTAAGGTTATAAATAGCATAATCTAAGGGGGCGTAAATCTTCATTGGATTTTGATCCAAAAAGTATGGATAGACCTCAAAATGTTGATATTTTAACGAATTATAATAGGAATGATTAATCACAAAAACCTTTCGGCTAAGTGCATTGCTCATGAAATTCACATCTTGAGTACTCTTTTCTGTTCGGTAATCCTTTGAGAGATCTAAGCCAGAACTGGAAAACAATTCAAGAGTAGCATACATTTGTTCAATGTCACCAAGTACCCATCCAATTGTATATATGCCCGTTTTTAGCGGAACCCAAGAAGCAGTATAAGATCGTAATTCAAAAGAGTTGAAATTATGAATATTGAACAAAAACGTATAGATTTCAATAACATCTTCATCATTTGTACGATTTACGACGAAAGCAAGCTGAGTATTATCTACGGGCATATTTCCAAGGTTGAGAACGATGACTTCTATATTATATTCAATATTATTTTCAATAATTCTGCTAAAATTTGCTGAAACAACCATTAGATCTGTAACATTATAGTTTGTTACTTGATTTCTTATTAAATTTGCTTGGGTTTCCATGATGTTCCTTGCATTTTCTGAAGAATCGCCTTGTCCTACACTTAAAGCCCCTGAAAATTCAAGATTTGTACCGTAGGATAGATCATTCAATGTGTATGATGCAGCAAATCCAGGATCTAAACCATCTCTTCCATGTAAAACAGCTTCGATTCCTGTCTCATTATTCCAATCAGATGCTTGAAGGCGTTCTAAAGTGATATTTTTTAGTAATCCCATGCTTTCACCGATTGCGAAAGTGTTGATACTGTGGCTTAGCGATTGAAATCCCATTGCAGTGACATTATCATCTCTAAGGTAGAATGTGTCGTTATTTGTGTCTTCGACAAAGATGGTTTGAGTAATTGGGTTGTAATGAACAGAATCATCATAAGTAAAATTCTGTAATGATGATATATCAGCAGTATTGTTCAAATTATTTAATTCATGATCTTCATTTAAATAAAGATCTCCTTTAAAA
The DNA here is from genome assembly GCA_018238965.1 of Promethearchaeota archaeon. Lineage (GTDB taxonomy): Archaea > Asgardarchaeota > Lokiarchaeia > Sigyniarchaeales > Promethearchaeaceae > Harpocratesius. The sequence goes on along the minus strand of JABCSI010000164.1, from coordinate 7,203 downwards.
TAAGAAACTAAATTTATATTTTCAAATGTTTGTTCATCCGATCGATAATTCATGAAATTGAAGGAAATTTTGAATGCACTCACACGGTTTGCATTATAAAGTGGATTGTATACTAGTTCAGTTGAAAAATTTTCGCCAGTAAAAGGGTTAGTTATATTTACCAAATAATCCGAATCCAAATAATCCCCTGTATAACTCCATGTTTCTACCAGAATAGCGATATATAGACCGTCAAGTTCGAGAACTCCAGAATAGCGCGCATATCCTTCTTGATAAAAAATATCATTGATACATTGATGCATTTCGCGAACAACGTTGAATTCGGAAAACCAGTGAAATCGGTTTTTTTCTGGATAATCCGAAAGAGAATATTCGAGTCCAAATTGATTTATGGGGAGATGAATCGCAGTCAAATTTTCATAACCTATGTTACTATTATTGGGATCTGAAGAATTGGTGGTAATGAGGGTAGACATCATAGCTTGTGTGCTGAAAAAAGCTGAAGTATCATAGGTTAGTAAGTTATCTTGTGAATAATTGAGAGGTCTAGCCAGATCACCGTAAAATGATTGGTTCATATTAGTAACCAAACCGGTATAAACTAGTGGCATTGAGAAAGAAGATATTTGTTTGGAAAGATCGGATTCCTCTTCCAAAATATTACTCAACCAATCAAATGCCGCCGGTAAATTAATGAATCCGGCCCCTTCACTATTGAGATCTTGAGAATGAGATATTGGCATAGCTGTTTCCATCATTGCTTTTTGAATTAAAATTGGCGTTGCTAATGGAAAGGCACTTATTAAGATAGCTGCAGCTCCTGCTATGACGGCCGCCGCTGCACCTGTTCCACTTGACTTAGTATAATTTGCTTGATTTGGGACTTCTTCTCCAAACTGAGAATAAGGCACTGATCGAGAGGCATGGGCAAATAAGTTTCGTTGATCTTGAAATTGCATCCAAAAAAGATCTTGAAATACATCAGAAACTCCCATCTGTGTGGAATAATCGTCCATTATCATATCTAGCGAATCTAAAGACATTATTCGAGATCGAGGTCCAATAATATCTACCCCCGGTGCTAAAATATCTGGTCCTACGGAAAAATCAAAGGATGGACCTCTACTGCTATAACTCCATACTTCATTTGTAGAAGAATCGTATGCTCCCACTTTACATGCCTTTACTGCTTGACCAGGAGTGTTAATACTCATATATCCAGGACCATCATCTCCAACAGGGGCAACCACAAAAACACCCCGATCAACGATGTTGTTAACAGCTAAACTAACAGGATCCAAGTATAATCCAGGAATGGTGGAGGCAAAAAGAATGACATCGGCACCGTGGGAAAGTGCCCATTCCATTCCACTAATTATAAAAGACCAATATGTAATACCAATGGAGTCATAAACTTTCACATTCAAAAAATAAGCCCCAGGTGCGACTCCCGAATAAGATTTATTAATATTCCCCGTCCCACAGGCAACTCCTGCATGAAATGTTCCACGCCCATTTGGATCGGCGTAATACAAAGGCTCATCAGGAACCATCGAAACAGCACCCATGAATTTGGGTTCGGATGATCCGTCTCCAAAATCATTCAGATCTCCGTTCCCTCCTCCAATTATATCCACACCTGAATCAAGTATAGCAATGATTACATTGGAACCATTATAACCCTGTTGCCAAAGTTCAGTTGCCCCAATTTCTTTCGTAAAATTTGTAAAATTAGGATCGAGATCGGATGCAGAACTTTTAATAAGTGATCCAATCTCAATTTCATTTAGAAGATCCGATTCTAGGGGTAAATCCCACCAAATGCTTTGAATCGCATCAATCAAGGCTAATTTTTCAACAATGTATATTGGAGCTTGAATTAATTGCCCTTTAAACAATTCGAAAGTGGAAAGAATTTCGACTACCTTCGGTAGTGGCGGTTCATTAATTGTTGATGATTTGTATACTATGATTAATGAGACAATCTCATCTTGTACACAAGGATCTTTTAATTTAATGTACAGCCTTTCATCTATTTTTTTTAGGAGATCTTCATGGTCTAAATTGGGATTTATTGGAGAAGGTAAGTTTTCAAACGAATCTTGATTAAGGTTATTGGTAGTATAGATTTGGAAGTTTAATGAAATGGACCATTGCATCATTATAAATAGCAAGAAAATAAATCCGATTTTTTTTTGATTAATATTTTTCATATCGAAATACCTTTTTTTAAATTTGTTTCTTCTGTTCTGATTGATGTTTCTTAGTTTCTGAGGAAGTAGAAGATTTGTCTTCTTTGTTTTGATCCTTTAAATCTTCTAAATCCAATATTTTTCTTGAGGAATCAATCGAAACTTTGATTTTTTGTCTTTGTTCAAGAATATATCCAATACCTTCAGTTAAACTCTGTTCACCGAGGGTAGTTTTCCGCTTTAATTCACTTTCCGAAAGGTGTCCTAAATCACCTTCCCCTTTTTGTTGATGAACCACCGAAATGTAGGTGAAATAATCAATCATATCAACCGATACTTTATAATCAATGCTGTGGATGGCGATTTTCGCTTTTTCAAGAGCTATTAATACCCTTTGAGCTAAAATTTCGGACGGAACTTGGCTCAGAATGCGAATTCGTTCACCCCGTTGAATTACAAATATTACTCCCTCAATTTCTTTGAGGATCTCAATCGAGTCAAGACTGACAAGATCTAAGGTAATTTCTAAAGCTAAACCTCCACCCGGAATGTTATTTTTGAGCCCTTCTGGTGTATTAAAAGCATAAAAACCAATTCCTCGTAGAAAGATGCAAGCTTTATCGCAATATTCAATTTCATCTAAATAGTGTGAAATAACACAAAGTGTAATTCCATAATTTTTATTGATGATATCCAAAAATTCCCACAATTCGTATCTTGCTAGGGGGTCTAATCCCGAAGTGGGTTCATCTAAAAAGATTAGATAAGGATTATGTACCATAGCAATTGCAATGGAAGCCCGTCGTTTTTGCCCACCACTTAGGGAAGATACCAGTTGGTTGGCAACATCTTCAATTCCCAAGTCAGCGAGGATTTTCTTACCTCGTTGGATTAAAATGTCGTCAGAAATTCCGTATTGACGTCCAAATGCAACGATATTTTCTAAACAATTAAATTCTCCGTACATTCTGCTTAAATCTTGCGGTACATATCCGATAAAGGGTGCAATTGTTTTAGTATCGCGTGCATCTATTCCGAAGGCTCTAATTTCTCCTTGAAAATCGAATTCTCCAAGTATAGCTTTTAGTGTAGTAGATTTTCCAGATCCTGATTCCCCAATGATTCCCATTATTTCTCCTTTTTCCAACTTAAAATTAACATCATGGATTATCGTTCGGCCACCTAACACAACAGTTAAATCTTTGACGTCTAGTATTCGTTTGGTTAAACTAAGTTCTTTTCCAATTTCAAAGATAAGGTATTTTGGATGAACCTTGTTAATACCTTCTTGAGCAATTTCAATAGTCCAATTTTGAGTTAACCATTCCTTCGTATCATCGTTCAGTGGATCATTAGGATTAAAAGCGTTCAAAACTGAGATAAAAATCTCCTTTTCAGACACTTTATTAACAGTTCCTGAAATGATGCAAGGAATTTGACGATCTTTTGCTATTAATATGCCTTCAATAAAGGCGCTTATTTCATATCTTTGAATTAAAGGTGAAAGCATATTAATTGCCCGTTCAAAATCTCGATTTCTGAAAAATATCTGGTTTTGTAGATCTTTCTTAAAGGCATTTCGTAAGACAAATACATTGGGCTCAATGATTTCTGGAAGATTGATATCATCATTCTTCTCCAATTTTTTCTTAGTTTCTCTGATAATCTGTAATGGTTGAAGCCTTTGCTTATATTGAATTTCAATCACACGACGTCCAATTAGTATATCATCTTTTCCCAAAACTGCTTCTGTTAAGAACAGATAAAATCGATCTTGAAAAATACTACCATCATATTTCTTTAAAATTTTCCCATGTCCTTTAAAGAAAACGCCAGTATGAGACCAATTTCCGGTGATTTGACAGTTCAATTCAAATCCCCGTCTTGCATTAACCCAATCAAGCATGTCGATAATTTGACGTTTACTAAAAATGCTTTCTTCGATTATTTCTTCGGTGTTGGGCAAGGATTCTCTTTTTTTGGGCATTTTAAATCTTTTCTCCTCTAAATAGGAATTATAGCATTGTTTTTTGATGTTTGAACACTAAATATGAAAATATATATAGTACGATGGATTCCGCGGTTAAAAATAGGATTTGATCAAAACACGTCCATAAGGATTGCCCACGTAAAACGACTTGGAGCAGAATTTCATTCCCATTATTCAATGGAATTAAACCCAAAATTAGTGGATCTTTAACAAACCACATGATTACGATATTAAGGATGAAAATGAATATGAAATATTGAAATGCGGCCAAGGTAGACTTTGAGAGGGCAGAAATTGCAACCCCCGTTAAAACTGCATTTAGAATGAGGATAAGAAGAACCATGGAATATTCAAAATAACTAGAGCGAATTTCAAGCTTCATAATTATCGATGAAATAAGGATAATTAATCCAACACCTAACTGTATAGCAGTATTAGCAAAGACTTTAGCTGCCATCATTTCTTGCTTATTAGTTGGAGTTAACACCATCCTATCCTTTGGAATATCTGAAATAATGGATTGACACGAAGTTAGCATTCCTATTCCAAAAATTAGCATAGGAATCAACAGCGGGAATGCTGCAAAAAAGGTCTGATTTCTTTCGGGAATATTCATATGGACTTTAGACATCTGGAAGACTCCCATGAAATTATTTTCTACCTTAAACTCGTAAATCAACCCTTCAACAAATTCTTGAGAACTCATTAAATTGATAGAATCAATAGTATCGAGAACAATGGGTATTATCACAGGCAAATGGATAGAAAGATTAAATTCAAATAATGAAGGAATGATGATGAAAGTATTTATCTCCCCCCGACCGAGCATTTTCTCTAGTTCTGATTGATTTGTGCTTATAATGAGGTGGCATTCTCCATTTTCTTCTTTTTCTTGGAATTTTACAACAAATTCCGCTGAAAGATCTCGATCGGGAAATCCATCACTATTATCACAATCTATGATGCCGACCTTAGGAAGTTCCATTCCAATCACCCCACCAATTCCTGTACCGCCTTCATCAGAAACTAATTGATCTGGAACTAATGTGGCTAAAATAATAATTGAAAGGATTGGAATGCAATATGTGATAATCATTGCCCCTTTATCATTCATTAAAACACGGATTTCTTTTTCAATTAACGAGAAAAATCGTTTTAGGGGATTGGAAAAGTGTTTTATTGTTATCTCTTCTAATTTTTTCCATTTTTCACCAAGAATCATTTACACAAACCTCTTTTTAATATATTTAATGTAAATCACAGAAAATAGGAAATAGAAGATTCCATTTAATGTTAATTTGAATAAAGACTTGAGGACTATAGGATCCTGTAAGCTCATCCCCCGATTTGCTAAGGCTTCATATGCGATTTTTGTCTGTTCTAAAGGAATAAAATCTAGAAACGTTCTGGTAAAATATTGGAAAATAAACATGATAAAGAAAACCATGAGAAAAAGCTGACTCGCTTGTAATTTGGTGTGAGTTATTGTTGAAATGAAAATTCCCATACATATGCCAACGATTGAATTTACTAAGAGAATAAAAAAGAGTTCAATCCATAGACAATTTATCGCTATTCCGAATAGTGATAACAAGAGTAGAGTAATAAGAACTTGGAATAGAGCAAGGATGCTATAGCTAATTAGTTTTCCAACAACAACCTCTCCCCGCCGTAAACTAGTATTTAACATCCGTTTTAACGGAATATCCCCAACAATCGATTGACTTGTAATAAGGAGCATCGTGAATAATCCTAGAAAAGGAATAATTAAGCTCGCAGTTAATGATAAGAGCCCCATATGAGTTTGATCTGGTCGTAATTCTGGATAATAATAGATGTCCCGTTCAAAAAGCATGTTTCGGATTTGAATGTCAGTTAGACTTACCAAAATCGTCATTTCTGAGGCCACTAAAGATAAAAAATCAATAGCATCAAAATATATTATTAATTCAACAGTTCCATTTTCTGCCAGTGATTCTTGAAATCCTTCTTGAAGGATAATGAATGCATCAAGGTATTTTGTAGGAATTGTTCTTCTTGCCAGTTCTTCAGAAACAAAATCAAAAGCTTCCTTTTCTAAGAAAGCTGGTTCAATAGGTGCAAGATCTCCAGATGCATATACTGTATTGGTTAATTCTATAAGACCTTCAACACCGGATGAATTTTTCATAGTTGTAATAAATTGGTTAGATTGTTCACTGTTATCATAATCGATGATCCAGATCGTGGGAACAAACCTATCTGAACTAATTTTAGTAGTCGCTAACACAGGAATAATGGACATTGGCACTAGGAACAGAATTAGAATCGTGCTTTTTACTTGAAGTAAACTTTTGAATTCCTTAATAACCATGGCGCTTATTCTTAAAAATCTTGTTCTAGCATCTTCAAATATTTCTGCCATCTTTTTACTTCTCCAAAACTCTTATACCACTATACTCCTTTTATATGTTTTCCATGAATACGGAAATAATCCAATAAAGTTGCCATATCAATGGAAAAATGCTCGATGGATAATCCCAAATTGCCGATACCCATGGTTAACTCTGATAAATTTTCAATTCTATCAGTAAAAATCTTGATCTTATTCCTCCCAGCATTTAAACAATATTGTACTGAGGGTAGAGCAAGGATTCTTGGGATATCTTGAAGGTTATTAAGTTGCTTTATGTGGATATTGAGTAATTTTCCTTTACTTGGGAGTAATTCGACTAATTCTCTCGGTTTTCCAAAACCTACAATTTGACCAAAATTCAAAATTGCCACCTTTGTACAATAATCTGCTATTTCCAGATCATGGCTCACGATGACCATGGTTGTGTTAAATTTTTTGTTGATAGTGAGAAGAAAATTAAGCACCGCAATGCGTAGGTGAGGATCGAGACCGGTTGTTGGTTCATCTAAAAACAAGACTTTAGGATTATTAATTAAACCAACTGCAATAGATACACGTTTTCTTTCTCCTCCAGATAGAAATTTCACGGGTTTGGTGATAAGATCTTCGTTTTCAAAACCTAAAAT
>JABCSI010000163.1 GCA_018238965.1 Promethearchaeota archaeon | reverse complement strand
TCTACCACACCGGGCACATTGGACACCGCCATCTCGGCCCGATTTAGACCCAGTTCTTCCGCCGGATCTTCTTTTTTTAGTCATTAATAATTCACCATGTTTATCAGTTACTCGAAGTAATTAGGTGAGAAAGGCATGGGTGAAAGATAAAATTTTCGGGTGGTTGGGGAAGGGGGGAAGGGGGCGAAAATGGGCATGAAAATTTACCTTCAAAAAGCATATTGTTGACCATTTGGAAGAGATGTAAAACAAAAGATCTTTTATTCCAGTTCAAACTGCCAAAACTTCCTCAATTTCCAGCCGGACTGAATCGGTTTCGTTCAAAATATGGGTAAGATCCAAGAGCAGGGGAATACAATCGGATCGGTAGGAATCAAGCATCATGGAGCATTCTTCGGAAGCACCAATCCAGGATCCGTGGTCGATGCCGTGTTTTTTAATTTGCCGGATGAATTTATTCGTTCGTTTTTTTAGTTTTTTGAGGGTTGTCGCAAGTTCGGTTCCTTTCCAGCGCTTTAACCGGGAATCAAACACCATATTTATGGCTTCAACCGAATCATAGGTGCATTTCCAGAAGGATAACAGGTCGTGGGGCAGGAATATTTCTCTTTTAAGAAGCACATTTTCCAATAATTCACCGATATCGTGTTTTGAAACAAACCGCACATTCCCCATAAATTAATATAACATCATTTAACTATAAAAAGGCGAGTGCCCACCAATCCCGATGCACGCACGGAAATGCATCAAGCAACTGGCTAACGATAAAATTATCGCAGTGAAATTCCCCAATTCATCCAACTGTTGCAAATTCTATGATTCTTAAGAGTGATGCTTTTTGATCAACCAACGATCGAAAGAAATACAAAAAACGGAAATATTTTTCATTTCTGCAAAAAGAAACGTATTTCATGCCGTCTTCCGAATACCGGGAAAATAAAATCGTCTTTTCAACTGTGCATCTGTTTGAAGAAGATGGGGATCTTCCGCACGATTTCGAGATCCTTCTCCTCGTTAAAGATACGAATATTTGCCCGAATCAAAAATGACGTAAGATCGACCTCATTGGGCTTCTCAATCACAACTTTCGCGCTATTCTTCAGCTGCAGGGTGTAATTTTCGGGAACTCCTTCCAGGGTGCGATCCAATAATACCGTAAAGGCCACCAGTCCTACATCTTCACTAAATCCGATAAGAACAGTCTCATCGGTCTCGGGGTGCTCGTGAATCTTCACGCATTGCCATTCCTTTTTCAATTCATCCGGGAGATCGTAGAAATGTGTCTTTTTTCGCTTATCCTTAGAGAAATGTTGGAAGGGTTCGTAGAATTTGTTCGTAAATGTGGCCAGCTGGGAGATCATGTCATTGAAGGTATCAACGTCCTTCAAATCATGGAATTTATCAATCAAAACGGAAATATCTGCGCTGGGACGGTTTTGGGCTCCGATTAGGGCTGAAGCCATATAGGCCTCTTTCATTTTCCTCAGAATATAGGCGTATTTCCATTTTTTCTTGGCGTCAATGGCACATTCCAGGGCTTCGGAATACAAATTCGAGGCAATCTCGGGAAAACCCATAGCCAGGAAGTATTCCCCGGAATCCAGTAAAGCCTGCATCAGACTGGGCAGAGATTTTTTTGTTAAACCCTTCATACCTTTCTTCATTATGGTAAAGGCCTCACTCTGCTGGTCTAGGAGAAAATTAGTAATACAGTTCCCAATTAGAGCCTTCAATTGAAGAATTTCGGCGACATGGGGTTCAACATGAAGATTTTGGGCGAGTTCATAGTTGAATTTAAATTGATCAATGGCCCGATTGTAGTAGGAATTAAAAATGTACAATAGAGCCTTTAGATAATTAATTGAAAGAACAGTTTCCGGAAGACGGGCCACAGTGGCAAATAATGCTGTTTGATCGAGGGCATCCAAGGCGGAAATAATCTTATTCGAGGCAATTAACACAAAGCAGCGAAGAAACACGAGTTTTGAGATTTCCGAAGTGAGAATTTTTTCCAAAATCTGATAGTTTTTTTCCTGCATTTTTGTTCCCATAAGTTGGAAAAGGCGGCTTAATTTTTCGTTTGTGCGCCGTAAAATCTTCAAAGTTAGTTTATAATCACTTTTCATCATCGCTTCTTGGGCTAACTTAACCTGACCCCGTCCCGATTTAATTTTAACAAGGGATTTCTTGAAGGGTTTTAGTGTTTTTGCATCCTTTTCTGAGATTTTTTTGCCCCGGATGAAGGCTTCGCATAATTGGACGACTTTTCGATTTTGATCCAAAACTTCACTTTCCTTCTCACGGGGATCCATGGACTCGCGCAATTTAATACCCATTCCTGCAATATCGATGGAATTTTCAATAAACCAAGCGATTTTTGCCTGGGGAGCATATATATCCGATCGACTCATCATATAATCCAAATTTAGTTTCAAAATCTTCTTTCGTATGAGTTTCCAATATTTTTGATGAACACCCTTCAGGTTTTGACTTAGTATTTGAAGAAAGGATGGGAGAGCTAAACATTTCATTTCATAATTTAACGTTTCGATATTTTGATTGAGCTTGAAATCATCACTGACGATGTAGACTTCGTTATCTTTAGTTTTTAACGTGTTAGCAAGGGCAACTAAAGATAAATCGGGATCTTGAGCCATGGATTTGACCCCCTTTCGAAAAAGATCATTCTTAACTTGATTCAAGGCTTTGTCTTTAACCATAACGACCTCAATCCCTTTGGAAAAGTCTTGAAAATTGGACCCTACGATGAAGGGGCACTCATTTAATATGCTAGCTGATGTATGAAAACGTAGATTCAATTTTTGCTTTGCAGTAGCTATGTTGGTATAGGGGCTCCTGGCTCTAATTTCCTTGAGACCAATGAAAAAATTGGCGTCGAAAACAAAGACGGAACGGGTATCTGGATCGGGGGTAGTCATAAATTTTAAAGCTCCATGGGTAATCTAGTATTCTGAATATTCTGTGTATTCTGGATAATTCAACAAAATTCAACACAAGTGAAGTACTAGTCACTCAACCTTCAAGTTGAAAAATTTATACATTATTTTGTTTTAATTATAATTAAAATCTGGGAAGATACATCACAATGACAACTACCAACCCTTTTGAATCACTCCTTACATACCTATCAACAAATCGCATTTCGGTTATTTCCTTCATAGGATATTCCAAATCGGGAAAAACGGCTTCAATAGAGCGTTTAATAGAGCATAGTATCGATCAAGGGTTTAGGGTAATGGTTATGAAAAACACCAATCACACCCATCCGGTCTTTGATACTCCGGGCAAAAATACCTGGAAATTTTCACAAAAGGGAGCCCAAGTGGTAATTGCTAAAAGTCAAGCAGAGGCGGTGTCTTTCCTTAATTGGAATCTCGAAGAATCCGAATACGCCGAGTATGTGATTCACCAACTGAAATTTCTTTCCCGAATTCACTCACCCCAAAAAATTATTCTAATCTGTGAGGGATTTCGCAATATCAAAAGCAACCAAATTTTGTGTGTTTCCAACTTGGAAGATCTCGAAAAACAGCTCTCTCCGGCGATTGTGGCGATCTCAGGGCAAATTACCAGTGATACTGTATTGCAACAAGAATTAGAGAAGTCCTCAAGAATTCCTTTGATTAATTGTTTGGCTCATCCGGAAATCCTTTTTGATCTGCTGAAATTTTAGATTTGAATAGAAGGGGACCCTTCCACAGTAAATTTAAACTTATAATTGCCATAATTGCGCAAAATGATCCGCATAATCTTCGATCTTCTCTAACACCGAATGTTCGATGATTCCTTGGGAAAAAAAGCGGTAAATTTCAGCCCGAGTTCGATCATAATCAGTTTTCTTCCGGACATGCTTATGGATAATCGAATAAAACTCATTAAATGGCTGCATAATATTAGTGATTAACCATTCTTCGAGCATGGGTGTTTCTTCTAAGATTCCCCGCTCATAGTTCATGTTAATTTTGAGTAAACGTTCTTCGGTGAAGAAATAATTATCCGGAATATCGTAATATTTGGACAAATTACGTTTGACCGTATTTTTATTTCGACTGAGATAATAATCTTGCCAGTTATTATCTGCAAGAGGTATATCTTTGAAAATTCTCAATTCTAACACACGCAAAGCAATTCTTTTTGGTGTATACCGGGTTAGATTATCACGAAAATTACCCATTGCACCTTCAGGATGGGGCCGAATGAAGATTTTACTTACCAAATTTAGCATTATGGTGCACATTACATGAATCATTTCATTATAAAATTGGTTGAAGGATAAATTATCGGGAAGATTTTCTCGAATAAGGAGATTAAGTTTGGTATTAATTGATTTCAATAAAGCCGTAAAGAAAGATTCATTCATGTGATGGATAGATTGCTTGAAAATTCGGGAAAACACCACATCTAAAGCTTTATCTGCCCCATATTGAATCCCTTGCAATAAAAAGAAGTTTAGTATGTGGAAAGATTGCTCAATATTGGATTTTTTCTTGAAGGTTTGTGAAAGTGTTTCGTAAAAAGTCGTGGGAAAGAAAAGACCGGGATTTTCCTGGGAGCTTAAGAGATCCGCGGGTAAGAAGTAAAGGCCATAGAAGAAAAATAACTGATATTGCCGATGGATGATTGCCCGATTATTTGATTGGAATGTGGAGAACAGTGATGCAGAAGCATTCAGAAATTTAAAAATCTTTTCATAGATAGGTATCAAAGGAGCATCAGCCGTGGCCCCAATTGTATTCTTTAAAATTCCATGGACCAGTTCCTGGGTATCATAAATTGAGTCCTCAACTCGGGCTCCAATAAAATTTAATATATCGAGTAATGGATTAATATGCTCCAGTACTTGTGATTTTCGCTGAAGGGTGTATAATACTCGTGTGATCTGCACTTGACTTTTAGGATATGCTTCCAATGCCATGGGATATAATTTCTCTTTTCGCTTATACAAGTTCTTTAATAACCCCAAGTCAATTTCAGGAAGCAGTTCGGCAAAATCATAAATCAGTGAATTTAAAAATGATTTTAAAAATTCAGTCTCGGGTTTTCGAACCATAATAAGGAATTGCAGGCATTTCTGATTTGGAGCTTCTTTGATATCTGCGCATATGAGTGAAATTGAAATATCCTTTTTGAGAATATCGGTAATTAAGCGGCTGAATACCATAACGATTAGATTGAAGATATAAGAAATTATGTGAAAATAGTGATCCGGGTGCTGGTATTCTTGTTTGAACCAACGAAATTCTTCTATTTCATCTTCTGACAAATCATATTGATACAAAAAAAATAAATCAGAATTTTTCTTAAGATCTCCCTCTCTACTTAAAAGATGTAGATGTTTGACATTGAACCCAAGAAACATATTTTCAAAATAGTATTTAAAGAGCCAATCAAATTTTGCATATAAAAAGCGGTTAAGGTTTTCGGCCTTTCGGTCTCCATGTTTTCGGTGTTTCATTTTTCTTTGCCATGAAACATAACTGAAAAGCACTTTCTTTCTCCAATGTGGAAAGGTTTTTCTTTTCCGGTAGATTTCATCCATCATCCACTTCTGAAGGTCCCGAATTCCATACCAATTTTCCATTATTCTAATGGGAATCCGCTCTAAAAATGAATGCAATTTTTCGGTCAAAGGAGTCACTTCGAATATTTAATTTATGAACTAGAATAGTTTAAATTATTTTTCCTAAAAATTGTTTCTCCTTTTTTAACTTGGATTTCTTATTTATTCTTATTTGATCTCATAAATAGGATAAATGAGAGAGAGAAACATGTCACAGGAAAGATTACTTCACACCATCGAACAAACAATTTACCAATTGGTTATCTCTTCTTCTACATCCGTTACTCCAGATGTATTGCAAGCACTCCAAAATTGTGTTCAAAAGAATGAACCGCTATCCGTTTCCAGTTCACAACTTAATTTAATGATTTCCAATATTGACTATGGTCAAACTCACCAAATCCCAATATGCCAGGATACAGGACATGTTAATTTCTTTCTCCAATTGGGGGAAAATTTTCCTATTCAATCAGATTTTAAGGAACAAATTTTAAAAACATTAGCCCAACTTACTCGAGAAAGTTTAATTCGTCCGAATACAGTGGATCCTATCTCGAACGAAAACCCAAACTCCAATGGTGGAATTAATACCCCCCCTCTCTATCTCGAAATCATTCCAGATTCATCGGATCTTATCATCACCGTTCTCAATAAAGGTGGCGGGTCAGAAAATATGTGCCGTTTATTTATGTTACCCCCAGCCCAAGGTCGGGAGCTAATCGTTCCGACCATTAAAGATGCAATACTTGAAGCAGGGGGTAAGCCTTGCCCTCCAATTATTCTAGGTGTAGGTTTGGGAGGCGATTCAGTGAAAGCGATGTATTTGGCTAAAAAAGCCCTGCTTCGTCCCTTGGGAACCAACCATTCCCGAAAAGAAATTTCCGAATTAGAAACTGAAATTTTACATGAATTAAATAAATTAGATATTGGTGTGATGGGTTTGGGTGGTCCGTGTACATGCCTTGCAGTTCATATGGAATATAGTATGCGACATCCTGCCACCTACCCATTGGGATTGGTGGTTGAGTGTTACTCCCATAGAACTCGCAGTTGTAAAATTAATCATCAAGGAGATGTCCTTTTTGGAAAATTGGATGCCCAATACAAATTTATTGAGGAAACCAGCGCCGCAGGGATGAATAAAAAATGACAACTTATCAAATTCAATTACCCCTATCGGATCAAAAAATTGAAGAATTCCATGCAGGGTATATTATATTTTTATCGGGAATTCTCGGAACGGGAAGGGATCATGTGCATAAGCGCATTGTGGAATATAATTTAACCAATCAAAGCCTTCCTGATAATTTTCAGTATTTTTCCCAAGGTGCGATATACCATATGGGCCCAATTGTGAAAAAGAGTGACGAGGGAGATTATCAAATCATTTCAGGTGGCCCAACTACCAGCGCTCGCTTGAATTTACTGCAAGAAGAAGTCTGCCGTATCCTAAACCTATCTTTTGTTATTGGGAAGGGGGGCATGGAGGGAATTCCGTGGGGAGATCTTAATGCAATTTATCTTTCCTTCCCCGGTGGAGCAGGTGCCATTGTATCTAAATTCATCCAGAGGATTCTTGCTGTTGAATGGCTCGATCTGGGTTCTCCCGAAGCCATGTGGCTAGTTGAAGTAAAGGAATTTGGACCCTTAATTGTCTCTATCGATGCCCATGGTCAGAATTTATATCTCCGGAGGGATTGAAATGAACTATCCGCCGGGGAAATTACCTCCTAACGTACTTAGAAGGTTGTTACGAAAATTTATCCCGCAGCATGATGAATCGGGGATCATATTACCGCCCACCCCCGGTCAAGATACTGGAATTGTCCAATTCGGAGAACAGCAATTGGTAATAAAAGCAAATCCAGTTACTTTTGCGACGGATGAGATTGGCTATTATGCGGTAATTATCAATGCAAATGATATTTCAACTGCAGGGGCAATCCCTAAATGGTTTACTACCACAATTCTTCTCCCAGAAAAAGAGACCACCGATGCATTATGTGAAAAAATTTTCGAGAGTATTGCCGAAGAGTGTAATAAACGTAAAATCGCAGTGGTGGCTGGCCACACTGAAGTAACCGTCGGTTTAGATCGACCAGTAATTGCAGGAACAATGCTGGGAATCCTTCCCAATGACAAGACTCCAATAACCACTTTTGGAGGAAAACCAGGAGATATAATTCTCCTCATTAAAGATGTAGCAATTGAGGGAACTGCAATCATTTCTCGGGAATGTGAGAACCATCTCCTTCAAAAGGGAATATCGAAAAAAATTATCGATGAGGGAAAGTCTTACCTACATTCTCCGGGAATTAGCATTGTGTTGGAAGCCGAACTTCTAACAGCAAATTTTCCCGTCCATGCCCTGCACGGGCCCACCGAGGGAGGGTTTTCAATGGGTTTGGTAGAACTTGCCGAAAATTCAAAATGTGGAGTCTTAATTGAAAAATCCGCAATCGAAATTCCCGAAATAACCCACCAATTATGCAATATCTATAATATTGATCCATTGCAGTTAATTGCTTCAGGTTGCTTAATTGCAGCTGTGGATTCTCAGGATGTCCCCTCAATTGTGGGTTTGTTTCAAGAAAATAACATTAAAATTCAAATTATTGGAAAACTGACACAATTTCAAGGCAAATATGAGTTCCAAGAAGAAGACGGGGGAATAACACCAATTTCATACTCCCATATTGATGAAATCACAAAAATCTTCTAATTACTAACTCAGATTTCTTAAGATAGACAACTTAACAATAGAACATAATTTCAAAAGGGACAATTTGTTTAGTATCAGGTTTTGAGAGCATAAGTTCTATCTTATCACCATTTGCCAGTGGTATGGCCCCTCTTCCTTTAATTTGTTGGCGATTTACCCATGTTCCCCATCGACTGCGACTATCTTCAATAGTATAATTACCTGTACTATCTTTCTGTATGCGAAAATGCTGGTGAATAATCCGGTTATAATTATCTTTCCGAACGCGTGAAATGGAATTTAACCATTCTGTATCGTAATCCTGAGGAGAAACCAACGGGAGTATGGAATTTCTGCCGAAAAAGAAATCATTCTGATTTGGTTGAATTTGAATTTGTTTTTGAATTTGGGGAAACACCAATACCGCCCCGTTAATAGGAGGTTTCATCGAGCTCCCACCTTGGGAAGCAAAGGGTGGAGCACTGACGGTTTGCTTTGTTGGGGTGCTAAGATCGGGTTTTGGGAAAGGGGTTTTTTGAACTTGGGCTTGCCCTAGGTTAGCCGCTTTAGCAGGAGGCTGGTAATTTTTAATTGCGGTTTTGACTTCATCATTAATGGGTGATCCACATAATTCACAAATTACATCTTGATTTTGGGCAGAACTGCTCGTAATTTCCATGATTTTGCCACAGTAAGGGCAAGTAATTTGT
>JABCSI010000162.1 GCA_018238965.1 Promethearchaeota archaeon | reverse complement strand
CAAAACGGGGATTTGGATCAAGCTTCCTGAGCATATCCTGTAATCCTGGCTCCACTCCCTGCATAAGTAAATAACCCTTGTTGGGTTCTCGTGTAGTAATTTCTCCCCTAAGATTAGTCATCATGATTTTTCGAACTTCTTCGTAGTTTCTCGTTTGCCCGAGTGTCCAAATCAATTTGGCATAAGCGGTGGATGGGAGCATATTTGCACCTTCAATTACTCCCCTTGCTAACATATCGCGCCCTGTTTCATAAACACGGAGATTTGTAAATCCAAATAAAGGCTCAACAGTTATAACAGTGGGAATTTCTTCCTGCTGTGCCCGCTCTAGGGCGTCAAAAAGATACGAGCTCACATGCCCAAGACCGGTTCCGATAATGACCATCCCGTGGTATTTCTTATCGATTGCTGCGTGGATTAAGTCTTCATCCATACCCGGATAAAAATACAACATGGCAACCCGCTCATCCATTTTATCATTCAGCCAAGTATCCTCTATGTTCCCACGTCGCTTCACATCATCCTTCAACCATGTTATGGATTGGTTGGCGTCTATATATCCCAAGGGAACATCGCTTATAGTCCGAAACGCATCTCTACGACTTGAGTGCATTTTGCGAACTCTGGTACCCCGATGTATCAAATTATAGGAATCACTGGTATTTCCGTGCATGCATACTACAACTTCAGCCAAATCTGCATGCCCTGCAATAGAACTGGCATCAATGATATTCAAGGGACCATCACTCGAGGGTCGATCACTGCTTCGTTGTGAACCCACACATGCTATAGGGGCTGCCAAATCTTGGAACATAAATGAGAGTGCCGATGCGGTGAATGACATAGTGTCTGTACCGTGACCAATAATAACACCATCTGCTCCACTTTTGAATTCCTTCATGATTTCCTGAGCGGTTTTAATCCAAAATTCGGGCTTGAAATTCTCAGACAAGATACCATAGATTTTCTTTGGAGTTAAATTGCAGATATCCATCAATTCAGGAACAGCAGAGAACAATTCTTCAGGCGTAAAGGCCGGTAAAACAGCACCCGTTCGATAATCCAATCGACTCGCCACGGTACCTCCAGTTCCTAAGAGAGAAACCTTTGGAAGATCCGGATTGATTTTCACATCGACACTGGGGAGTTTGTATTCTCCTTTACGATAACCCAATTCCTCAATTGTAGTCTCATCCGTAATCTTGATCCCAACGTTATATCCAGTATCAACCTTCACAACAAGATAATCTTCTGACGTATGTTCACTTCTGGGAAGTACCACGCCTTCATACACTGCGTTCCCACGCGTGACCTTAACAACACTCCATGCTCCTATATTATCCTTAAGTAAACGTTGGCGGAGAGATCCTCGATAACCGGTTGGATCCTTTTCTATTTCATCTGTCATTTTCTTCACTCCCTCCCTTGGGTGCCCAATTTCTGGTTAACATATTGGAATACCTTGGCTCCTGAATATCCATGATTGATTTTTCGCATGATGATTCCCGTAATTTGATTGATTTTGTATCCCACGGGATCATCCAAAGACTTGTTGGAATATTTCTTGGCACGTTTTTCAAAAACTTGGTAAACATCCGTTGCTTCTTGATATAGTTGGGCAAGAGCATTATCATCAACATTACTTACTACTCCCATTGCATTTAAAACTTCTTCAATTGCCATTTCTGGGTTGGTAATGGCTGTTTTGATTAATTCTGGAAGAATTGCCCAATCATAGTGGCCCTTGTCTGCTCGAATTAAAAGTTCAACCATCTTTTCTTTCGAGAGGGTGTTTAGTGGTACTTTTTCTCTTTGTAATGCTAGGGAAGTCTCTTCTAAAAATCGATATACCCTTAAAGATGTGATCTTATGAACCTTGACTAATTCTTCAAATAATGGAATATATTCGTGGCGAATCAGTTGGCCGATTTGGTCGAAATTTAATCCATACAGTTTTCCGTATTCTTGTTCGTATTCCCAGGGTCGTTTTCCAACTTTTTCCGCTAGTTGATTAACTGCATTCATATCCATATCTAAAACAGGTGTATCTGTGTCTGGATAAAGGCGGTCCATCCCATGGATTACACGGAGGAAATCCGAATTCCCATCAGGTAAAGCTCTTCGAGTTTCTTGAGGGACCCCATCAAAAGCCATTTTTATGCGCTCGATTACTTTTTTCATTGCATGTATTGCCCATTTTTGGGATGCCAAAACAATAACATAGCCATCGGATTCGGCCAATTGCAGTGTTTTTTGGATCTTAGTATGAATTTCTGAATTTATTGCTTTGAAAAAGTAATTCTGATGATCTTCGGGTTTTACTTCTTTATTTGATAATAAATTTTTCTCGTGAACTTTACGATAAGCCTGGGGATTAAATTCGTCAGAATGGAATAGATGCTTCATTGGAACTCCGCTGATCAATGAGGCTTTTTCCAATATATCTTGACCGAAATCTTTATTCGGTTGTTCTTCCATGCCAAGAATCCCTGTTAATTTTGGTAACCGAATGCCCATGACTATTTTTTCTTTTGGAATATCCGGAAACAGATCAGACATATCTATGTAAGTATGCTCGTAATTTGCTTTTTGAGACCCACGCGCTTCTAATTCCTGTGCGATCTTGAGTAAGGAATCTTGGCGGCAAATTTCATGGCGGCAGATTTTATTAAACCAATCCAAGTTTTGCACCCCTTTAAGTTCAACCCGGTCTCCCCCATTTATACTAATGTTGACATCTTGTCGGGCTGTTCCAATTCCACGTCTTCCTATCCCGCTGGATCGTAAAACTAATCCAATAGTTTTTGCAGTTTTAATCAGTTTTTCAGGAGTGTCGATATCCATATGATCGGTAATGACCTCCACAAGTGGAATTCCCAGCCGATCTAAATTGTAATAGACAGTTCGCCCGTCATTTTCAGTTCTAATTTTGCGGGCACTGTCTTCCTCTACCGTAATATTTGTAACACTTACCCGCTCACCATCTACCTCTACCCAACCATCTCTTGCAACGATTGTCGTTCGTTGGAACCCTGTCGTGATACTTCCGTCGAGATACTGCTTACGGGCAAAAATAATTTCGTCAATCATCGCACTGCAATTGAGCCAATGTCCCAATTCATACCCACTCATCAATGCTTCGACATCAGGGTGCATGGGTGGTTGTTCGTCCTGCTCATAGATGCAATCACACCGCTCGTAAGCATTATAAATCACCCGATACCCTTTTTCATATTCGATGAGCATCCCAGGGTCAAAATCCCCCATCTCCCCGAGAACCGGTCTAAAATAGCGTTCAAAGCGGTAATCGGGAGGTGTGCTGGATGGAACCATTTCTGGGGGACAATGGCAGAATAATTTACGTTTACTGCGGATTTGATGATGTATTTCAAGTCCAACATGAAATCCGATTTCTTGAAAATCAATTTGCTTTGGATTGAGCATGATGATCACTTTTAAAAATTTATTAATGATTTTAAAGTCGTGGTAACGAACAAATTTGTACCTTTTTTCTGAAAAAAATGTACATTTTCGTTCACCAAGATCCTATAAGTAATCATATACAAGGTGTGGGTGGAGAAAATTGGGTTGAAAAAGAATTCCTAAAGTGAAAAAAACTAAAAACTATTCTTAAAATCGTTAAACTTAACTTTAATTAGATTATCGACTCGGATTTTAATCGGATCTGCCTCAAAATCAGTGCTACAAAGTTGAATCTTGTTTTCTATAAAGAGCGTGGTTGCTATTTCCTTGATAAATTGATTGTTATATTTTCCCTTTAGATAGAAGACGAAATATATGGATTTATTTTCGGAATAGAGATCTTTTGCCACGACAATCATATTGGTTGCTTCATTTGCAGTCCCAAAAGTAATCGTCGCGATATTTTGTTTAAAAATTTGTCTGCCTAAATTTCCTATTACCGACACCAAACCAGAAAGAAGCGCTCCGTCTACTTCAGAATACCCCCCAAAAGTTCTTGTATAGAAGGGAAATCCTTGTGAATCACAGATTTGTAGGCAGAGTATCATAGATCTTCATCTTTTCTAAGATTTCGGGAAAAATTAACTTTCATATTTTGCCTTAAATTTATCTAAGGTGCACAAAATATTTTTTACTTAAAAAACCAAAAAATGCACTAAATAGATAATATAGATCAACATAAATTTTAGCGAAATTTACAGATATATATGGGAAATGGAAAAAAAACCGAATTGGAGCACGATTATAAAGCTGTCGGTTTGAAATGTGGGATTGAAATTCACCAGCAGCTGAATTCCAAAACCAAACTCTTTTGCTCGTGTCGGAATGAACTCCAAGGTACTCGAGAACCAGATTTCCGCGTATTACGTAAACAACGACCAGTTCTCGGAGAAGAAGGAGTATTTGATAAGGGGATGCTCTCCGAATTTTTAAAAAAAGGTTCTGTGATATATGAGGGATATTATGATTGTACCTGCACTTATGAACTCGACGAGACTCCCCCGTTTGCATGTAATGAAAAGTGTATTGATATTGCATTGGAAATTAGCCAGTTGCTCAAGATGAATATCGTGCGGGAACTGCACGTGTGTCGCAAAAATTATGTTGATGGAAGTGTACCTGGTGGATTCCAACGAACTATGGAATTGGGTCAAGATGGTAAACTTCTTTTAAAATCCGGTAAGGAAATAGGGATTGAAAATATCTTTTTGGAAGAGGATGCTGCCCGCCGCATTGAAACGAAGGGTAAAACCACATATTTTCGGGTTGATCGATTAGGTATACCCTTGGTCGAAATTACGACTACACCCGATATACATGATCCCGAAGAGGCGCGTGAAGCTGCCTATCGCATTGGATTATTGTTACGGTCAACTAATAAGGTAAAAACGGTAATAGGATCAACCCGTCAAGATATAAACATCTCCATAAAGGGTGGTCAACGCATTGAGATCAAAGGCGTTCAGAAACTGGATTGGATTCCCGAATTGATTAAAAATGAGGTGCATCGGCAGAAAATATTGATAGAGATTCGTAAACTACTCAAGAAAGGCACCATAACAGCCGATGATGTGATTTTAAAACCCGTTGATCTAACCGCGATCTTCAAGAACACTGAATGCAGGTTTGTAAAGGCAGGAATTGGGCGAAAATCAAAATTTATCGGTTTGAGGATCCCTGGATTTAATGGTATTTTTGGAAAGGAAGTCTTGCCCAACCGTCGTTTCGGCACAGAAGTAGCCGAAAAAGTCAAAACTATCGCAGGTTTGAAAGGACTGATCCATTCTGATGAGGATTTAATCAAAAAATACCAATTCTCCGAGAAAGAAATTCAACTTACCAAAGAAAAATTAGAGATCGGAAACGAGGATTTGTTCATACTTCTCTTAGCTAAGGGTCAACCCTTGGAAACGGCTCTTGATGTTATAGTAGGACGATGCAAAATGGCCTTTGATGGGGTACCTGAAGAAACACGCCAAGCGAAGGATGATGGTACCCATGTATTTCTGCGTGAATTGGGAGGAGAGAAGCGTTTATATCCTGATACTGATACTCCCCCCATAATTTTAGATGAACAACGCATTGTACGTATTGGAGATACTTTGGGACCTTACCCATGGGATCTAATTGATGAATATGGCAAAAAATATCAGTTAGAGAAGGAATTAATTGAAGATTTGGTGATGAGGGGTAAAATCCCACTGTTTGATTCTCTAATTTCCATAATGCCTGATAATTCTATGTTAGTACTCCGTACAATAACAGATATGGTTAAAGTACTACATCGAGAAGAAAAGAATGTCGATAACCTTGAGGAGCGGCATTTTAGAGAATTATTAGTAGGTGTCTTTGAAAAAGAGATAGCCAAGGAAGCGATGGAAGATATCCTACGTGTTTGGACTGATACTCCCAATGTCACTTTAACTAAAGCCAAAGAAAAGGCAGGAATTGGTAGCTTTGACCTATCTACCTTAGATGCAATCGTAGAAGATCTTATTCAGAAAAATTTAGAACTTGTTCAATCCAAGGGTCGTGGAGCAATGGGTCCCCTGATGGGCGATTTAATGAAGATCGTGGGTAGAGGTGCAGTGGATGGAAAAATTCTTTCTGCAAAGCTTGCCAAGGCCATTGGAAAAATCAGTTCTCCAGTGAAAGGGAAAAATGGGAAGAAAGGAAAAGGAACTCAATCCAATAAAAAATGATGGAGTATGATAAAAAATGACAGAAAAAGAAAATTATCTTGGATATAAATCACAATCTATTGAAGTTATGAAAAAGTTTGGGGCGAAAACATGGAGTAAAGTCGAAATCACCACGGACAATGGGACTTCTACAGGTATAATCCTTCCGCGGAATAAGTTTTCGAAAGATGGATATATTGAAATTAAATTAAAAAACGGCTATAATATCGGTATTCCCGTGGGTAGAGATACTCAAATCAAGGTTTTAGGGGAAGTTCCTCCGATGGAAGTTAGTTTTGATCAAGATATTCCTCCTAAAAATAAAAATTTGCCCAATATTTATTTAATTGGTACAGGTGGAACCATAGCCTCCCGATTAGATTATACCACAGGTGCGGTGATTCCGGCCTTTGAACCCGGAGAGCTATATACTGCTGTTCCCGAATTGTCAGACATCTGCAATCTGGAAACCGAAGTGGCGTATAAACTCCTTTCTGAGAATATCGAACCCTCCTACTGGTTGGTTTTGGCCAAAAAAATTGTGAATCTTGGGAAGAAGAAAATAGATGGTGTTGTTATTGCTCATGGAACCGATACAATGAGTTATACTGCAGCTGCTCTATCATTCCTCCTTAAGGATCTTAATTTTCCTGTAGTTTTGGTGGGTTCTCAGCGATCCAGCGATAGACCATCATCCGATGCAGCCATGAATTTAATTAATGCTGTAACTGTAGCCGGAAAAGCGAATTTGGGTGAGGTTGTTCTCACTATGATGGGATCTTCTGCCCACGATTACGGATTTATCCATCGGGCGACCAGAGTTAGGAAAATGCATTCATCTGTGCGACACACGTTTCGTTCTATCGGAATTACTCCACTGGGCATGATACGCGATGGAGATATCCAATATTTCACAGAAGATCTGATTCATCGGAGCCCAAAATCCAAGAAAAAAGTCAGTTGTTGGCCTAAAATTGAAGATAAGGTTGCATTAATTTACTCCTATCCGGCCATGAAAGGTGAAATATTAGATTTTTATATCGATCAAGGTTACAAAGGAATAGTTTTTGCAGGATCCGGATTGGGACATTTACCAAGTAAAATGTACCCGGCAATTGAGCGTGCTCATAAGAAAAAGATCCCGATGTTAATGACGGTACAAACACTATGGGGCTACACGGGTATGGATGTTTATGAAACAGGGCGGGAATTGCAAGCAATAGGTATAATTCCTGGGAAAAACATACTCCCTGAAGTCGGATTTGCCAAAATGTGCTGGGTATTAGGGAATTTCGAGACCTATGATGAAATTAAAAATCAACTTCTAACTAATGTCGCGGGAGAAATAACTCTTGGCGAATCTATGAATGGTTACCAAATACTTCAAGGCGTAGAATCCTCCATCCCGCAAAAAAATGTTTAAATCAAATAGGAATGCATGATTTCTTTTTTTATTTTTAATCATTTGATTTAGTGCTAGATTCTTTCTATAAAAGCTTAGCAAAAATGTTTTATGCTTGAATTTTCTTAATTATATTCAGTGTAAGAAAATGATCTTTGAAAAAACTGTCAAGGTATCCAATCGAGGTATGATTTGTATTCCTGCTCCTTTACGAAAAAAATACAATATTAAAGATGGTGATGATCTCAGCATAATTGAAGATGAGGACGGGCTGAAAATAATACTTATTGAAGATATTGAATCGATTCGTAAAAGATCCATATCTGCAAAAGAAATGATTGAAATTATGGAAAAATCTAGGAAAGAAGAAATAGAGTTGGAATACTAAATGAAGCCGCAAATTTGTTTGGATACAGGACCAATTCATTTGAATTATTCGAAGGTTCCACCAGTTAAGATATCAAAGCTTTTTGATGATATTAAGAAGAATAAAGTGGAGGCTTTTATTGTTGCACCTGTTTTAACCGAAGTATTCAAACATCTATGTATTAGTAATGGTAGAGAATTTGCCCAAGTTTGCCTTAATAATCTGTATGAAAGATATCCGATCCATATTGTCAACATCAATAAATCCCTTACTATGAAAGCAGGAGTTCTGAAGTGCCAATATAGAAAAAAGTTATCATACGTAGATTGTTTTGTTATTGCATACGGGTTAATTCAAGGCGTACCAATCCATACAACAGAAAAGGATATTCCGGAAATCTATAAATTAAGAACTATAACTTATTCCTTTTAACCCAAACATTCACTAACGCATCATTACTTAACGTTTTCTGTTAATATATGCAATTTGGTATAAATTGGAAAAAAATAATTATTATTTAACAAATAATAATATTCTAACCACTAATTTTGAAATTAAGGTGTATTTCGATTCATTACACGGGGATAGGCAATTGTATCTCTAATGTGTTCTAATTTACATACCCATCGCATCAACCGTTCTACGCCCAGTCCAAATCCTGAATGGGGGACGCTGCCATATCGGCGGAGATCCAAATACCAATTGTAATCTTCAATATTTGACCCATCGCGCTTCAGATTAAAGATTATGTTATCAATATCATCTTCTCTTTGACTGGATCCGATTAATTCACCGTATCCTTCGGGAGCGAGCAGATCGTTACATTCGGCATATTTTCCATCTAGGGTTTTCATATAAAATGCTTTGATATCCCGTGGGAAATGGGTAACTTGAATGGGAGCTGTGAGATCTTCTGTAAGGGCGCGTTCGTGGTGAGTACCAAAATCTTCTCCCCATTCTATTTCCACTCCCTTTTTCTGAATGATGTCCACTGCTTCATCGTACCGTATCCGGTCAAAGGGACCTTTGATTTTTAAGAGATCATCGGGATTTCTTCCCAATAATTTTAATTCTGAGGCAGCTTCATTTGCAGCCTTATGTATCATTGCAGTAACCAACCCATCTTCAAATTTTATTATTCCATCGAGATCCA
>JABCSI010000161.1 GCA_018238965.1 Promethearchaeota archaeon | reverse complement strand
CTTTGCAATGGTGTTTAAATACTCTTGTTCGGATTCAAAAAAATCACGATCAAAGATCAAATCCTTTATGGGGTAGCCGGATAGCGCCATTTCTGGAAAAATAACAATATTTACCGCTTTTTCAATTGCAAATTTACAAATATCCATAATTTTTCGCGCATTTCCTTGTAGATCCCCCACACGAAAATTGATTTGGGCAAGGAGAAACCGAATGGGTGTAACCGGCGTCATTAATAACGTGTAGGTTTATTATTTAGAAAAAACTTTCGAGTTTTTTGATTCCTTGAATTTCTTGATATGTAATTCCCAATGGATCCAGCACTTGTTCGAATGTGCTCTGAACCAGTTGTTTATATTTCTTAAAATCAATATCCTTAATTGAAGCGAGACTTAAGGGTTTAACACCTTCGGAGGTGCGAGTTTTTACAAATGTAACAAAGGTTCCGGGACCAACTTTTTTTTGTTCATTGGGGGGGAGTAATTTGACTGCCTTCACATGTTGGGGAGATGTCGTTGTATAACTCTCAATTTTTCGTCGTAAAACAACGGTAATCGCATAATCCTTAATATCAAAACCACCTTTATCTGCCGGTTTACCAATTGCCCGTATGCTATTCCTAACAATTGCGATTATTTTTTTGCGTTTTCGATTAAATATATCCATGTCCGTAATTTGGGTTAGTTCATCCTGAACTTCCTTAAATCCCTTCTTAATAAAATTCGGAGTATTGTATTTTTTTACCATGAGTCCCTTCAGATCTACCCTTTCTCCACCCATACGCACCCCAATGTAATTTTTTTTCCTTTCGGATAATCCTAAAAATTGGTAGGTTTTTTCAAGTTCCAATTCTAGATCTAATTCCTTTTTCGACCATTCCACAAGAGAATCAACTTGAATTTCTGTGGGGTGCAACAGAAATACCGAATCGGTGTCACCATAGAGTACTTTCACTCCCATACTTTCTGATTTTTCGATCGTTTTTCGGATAGAATACCGTCCCAGTGCTGTTGTCGCTTCGGCCACAGGTCTAAAGTACAAATTAAAATTGGGGCTTCCAAAAACACCATAGGATCCATTGATGAACACTTTGAGTGCACTTGCCATTACTTCAGCAGTTTGTCGATCTTCTGGTGATATATTTTTATCATTGGAAAGTGGTTTGAAATATTTTACCCGCACATCACGAAGAAATCCGACTACATAAGCAAAGATGCCCATCCTCTTTGTACATATCCAATACTTGGTGTCAGGTAACTTATTTGATTTGCATTCTTCATGCAAACAATTGATCGTTTCATAGGATAGGTTGCGTGTTTTAATGGTAGAAGGATATAGGCTGGAAAAATCCAAGACAGCAACCCCAAAATGGATTCCGGGAACAGGCTTAATTACTGTTGCTCCTTCGAATTTTCCATCCTTTGCTCTATTGAATTTTCCTCGTGTTTCGAGTTCCGACATTCTGGGAACCAAAAAATTCTGACGTCGATGTTCCGCGAGAAAAAGTGACTTTATCCAGGCAGATATTTGCAAACGGAATAGATCTTGCATGGGAAGACGCGTTATCCTCATTAACACCAATAGCAAGTTCCACATGACATTATTATTGAAGGTTGTCAATTCGAGGGTGAGAATTGAATCCACCATATTATAGTGGATTAACTGCGCCAAATTCATTGCTCCGATTCTGGTTCCTTCGTGCTTGATTTTTCCGGTGCCTAACAGATTACTGGAAATATCATCGAGGGAATTTCGCAAGTATGCTCCCCCAAAAGCGTATCCCTTGATACTTCGATTTGCAAAGAATTGGAAGACATCGATATGGATTCCCTTTTTATAGTCAGTATTGCGAGTAACCATCCCTCCACCCCGGGAAGTTAGAATTGGATTTAAAGTTTCATCAATTCTCAATTTTCTGGCCCGGTGATATAAATAACTATTATCAAAATTATCTCCATTGAATGTGATTACCAAAGGATATTCCCATATTTTTCGAAATGTTTCAATAACTAATTCACGTTCGGTTTCAAAGAAGAAAACTTCTGTCCCTTCGGGAAAATCTTCTGGATATTGTCCATCGGGCATATCTTTTCGGTCCAAGCAATAAACCAAGTGCAATCCATCGGTAGCGGCAAAGGAGACGCTTATAACTTTATATTTTGCAATTGTTGGATCAGGCAAATTACCGTCTGACGTTTCTTCCACCTCAATATCATAAGCCATTCTTTTTAATGAGGGGATTGCAGAGGAAAAGATCGGCTGATATATTTCTGCCATTTCTTGAATTTCTGGCGCCTCATCTTTGAAGACATCCCTCAATTTCGCATTCAAGGTTTTATCGATCTTGGGTGAAAGGGGGTAAATTTTTCCCTGTTTGATTGTATAAATCATTCCTGGTACGAGGTTTCTATCATAGATGAAACTATGATGATAACGGATGTTTGCTTCCCATGCTCCTTCTAAAATCGTTTTTATCCCCTGAGCTCCGCCAATATCCGTCGGAGTTTTTCCATATATTTTGGTAATCGTTAATTCTTGATCTTCTAAAAGATCCCACTTTTTTACAGTCGTAAAACCGTCAAGCCCACCAAAATCCCTTAATTCTTCTAAATTGGGTAGGGAATTTTGGTCCAACTTATGATAGCAATATGGTCGATGACCAGTGGTATCAACCCAAATTTTTATCGATTCGGTGGTGAAATCAAAGAATTTTGCGAAGGCTTTATTAAGTTCTCCATCGTATTCAACTGTTAATAGCATACCTTCCTTCATATCTTGCACAATCAAATTTTCTTCACCAAGGATACGGAGATGGTGGGATTTCTGACTCTCACGATGATTCCGTGGGTATTTATCCTTGAAGGGAAAATCCCCGAAATCATGTGGCCGTGATTGAAAGAAGGTCTTGGTAAAGGGTTGGGTGCTTTTTATTGTAGACTCCGATGATTTCGTAGATGCTTGTGTTTCAGATGGTGATTGCTCCCTATTTTTTATTTTGGATGGTTTGATATCGGTAGCTTTCTCGAATACTTCAGTAGATGCCCTTTTTTTGGGTTTTTTGGTAATTGGCGTAGTTGGTGTAGTTTTCGTAGATTTTGTAGACTTTTTAGATTTTGTAGATTTCTCAATTATTAACTTGTTTTCGGGCGATCCTAAGGAGTTATCTTGATTTACTGGTTGTTTCACTTCCGAATTCTTCTTTTGCTTAGATTCTTCTACCTGGTCAGTGGTTTTTACTACGAAACTCGATAAACTTCCAAAGGAAGATTTT
Source organism: Promethearchaeota archaeon (assembly GCA_018238965.1). Lineage (GTDB taxonomy): Archaea > Asgardarchaeota > Lokiarchaeia > Sigyniarchaeales > Promethearchaeaceae > Harpocratesius. The sequence continues at coordinate 5,821 of JABCSI010000161.1, read as the reverse complement.
TTTTTAGACTTCTTACTGCTCTTTTTTTTTGGAGAAACCATAGGTGATCGCCGATTAATATTCAACTTGTAGATTAATAATTTTCTAGAGCTTGTAGATTAATAATTTTCTAGAGTTTTGTCAGCATGCATGATTCATTTACTATTTCCCGCAAAATGAAAAAGAAAATTCTTAAAAATCTCGAGTTCAAGATCTGTTTAGATTGATTTAAATTTGAAATCAATAATGAATGTGATAAAAATGACCAGAAATATTGTGATCGTAAGTGCTTGTCGTACACCTATAGGAGCGTTTGGGGGGGCACTGAAAAAAGTTCAAGCCCCGCACCTTGCCGCCCTTGTGATGAAAGAAGCCGTAAAGCGTGCTAACATCGACTCTTCAATAATTGGGGATGTTCGGTTTGGATGTTGTTTAGAACCCAGTGATGCGTTGAATATTGCGAGAGTTGGGCAATTACTCGCAGGGATACCAGACACAATTCCTGCTGTGACCATCAATCGTGTGTGTATCTCCGGAATGGAAGCGGTAGTTTCCGGAGCCTGGCAAATCATGGCTGGCATGGCCGATGTGGTACTGGCGGGTGGCGTTGAGTCGATGTCGAACGTTCCCTATGTGGTGGAGGATGCTCGATGGGGAGCTCGCCTTCAGGATCGAACGTTTAAGGACGCGCTGATTCATGGACTCCATGCAGGCAGTCACTTTGTTAAATATCCCAAGGCTGGCACTGGAGATTTTCCAGATGAAGTTTACCGGGGCAAACCCTACATTATGGGACTAACTGCCGAATTTCTAGCACAAAAGCACGGATTTACTCGTGAACAGCAAGATGAAGTTGCCTTGCGTTCCCACAATGAAGCCGAACGTGCCAATGTCGAAGGAATATTTTCAGATGAGATGATCCCAGTTACCGTTAAGTCCCGCAAAGGTGAAGTAATTGTGGATAAAGATGAGCATTTTAAGAAAAATTTGACCATGGAACAACTAGCCGCCATGCGTCCAGCCTTTATTCCCAAAACGGGGACCGTCACTGCCGGAAATGCTTCTGGAATCAACGATGGTGCTGCTGCTCTTGTAATTATGGCGGAAGATAAAGCGAATGAATTAGGAATTAAACCCTTAGCCCGCATCAATGGTGTTGGAATGGGCGCTTGTGCTCCCTATTATATGGGAGAAAGCCCTGTTCCAGCCGTCAATGATTTACTGAAACGTACCAGGGTCTCTTTGGATCTCTTTGATCGTATTGAAGTCAACGAAGCCTTTGCCTCGCAGTATTTGGCGGTTGAAAAAGAATTAGGTCTCAATCGTGAAATTACCAATGTGCATGGCTCGGGGATTGGATTAGGTCATCCTGTGGGTTGTACGGGTGCTCGTATTATGGTAACCTTGCTGTATGAATTGATCCACACTCAAAAAACCCATGGACTCGCCACTTTATGCGGTGGCGGTGGGGTTTCGGAAGCGGTTCATCTCGAACGCCTTTGAGATCATCTCATCATTTCATCCTCTCAACTGCTTTTTTTATTATATTTTTATCATTTTTTTAGGGCATAATAATTGCTGGGCAACAAAATTAAATTCTGTTCTGTGCTAATACTAAATATTCATGGATCCTAAATTTTCTCCAATTGATAGTGAAATATATCAACGGATGCTAGATGCCGAGAAATTTATTCTTTTGGGGAAATTAGCATCAGGAATTGCGCACGAGATCAATAATCCCATTATGATCATTCAAAACTATATTTCTCTCATGAATGAGGAGATTAATGAGGAAGGAAAATTAGTATTGACACCGGAGAGCGAATATTATTCATCTCTGCATGAAATATTGCTGGAATGTCGCCGGATATCAAAAATTACCAAAAATCTACTTGATTTTTCACGTCCTGGTTCGAAACATCCACAACAAACCGATTTAGAATCCGTGTTGCTACAAGTGTTAAAACTTATGCAACCCATTATTACAAAGGCTCAGATTCAAGTTAAAATTAATATTGACACCAAAAATTCCCAATGTGCTGTCAGATCAGATCAAATCAAGCAAGTGCTTGTCAATATTATTGATAATTCCATAGATTCCTTACGGAAAAAATATCCACATTTCGGGAGTAATCGAAATCAAAAATTTATCGAGATCTCCATTTCTTCCCAATCAATTCAACATAAAGGAGAGACCCAAAATTACATTGTGGTTGAGATTTATGATGATGGGTTAGGTATCGAGGAAAAATTTCAGCAAAATATATTTGAGCCGTTTTTCACCACCAAAAAAAGTAAAGAAGATCTTCTAGATGAACAAAAATATCACGGATTGGGATTGGGGCTGGCATATTGTCAGAAAATCATCCAAGATCATGGAGGTTTTATGGCTTTTGAATCAAAACCCAATGAATTCGCTCGATTTACCATCAACATTCCTGCGTATCTACTTCCAAAATCAGACTCTTCCGAGGATAAAGAAAAAGCTGATACTGTCGTTTTTTAAATCTGAAATACTCTAAGTTGTCCCTTATTCTTCTTGGCTGTCCTCTATTTCTCTGTATTACCGAGGTTATGTTGCTAGGTTGTAGATTCATCAAAAGAAAAAGAAATCTTCTCATAATCGCCCAAATTATCCCCTGTATCTCCGTAGTATTCAATGATGCGCATCGATGGATTTAAAGTATACTCAAGGGTAGTGGAAACGTCGTTTACTCTTAAACCTTTTTCGAGGATGTATATTGAATATATGGGGTATTCGAGGGTTACTGGTTCTATAATATTCTCGTAAGTATTTAATCCTTTTTTGAATGGGGCTGCAAATTCAATGATCCACTGTACAAAAGGATTTTTGGGTGTACGAAAATGGATATTGCAATGAATTATTCTAAGCTTGACCTCTTTTCCATTAACTCGATTTATTTCTGAATCCAATTCATCCTGAAGATTGCTCCAATACATCGATATTTCGCTGTTAAATTGATCAGAATTTTGCAAAAAACCAAAATAATCTTTGGAAAGAGGATGAGAATGAGAATGAAAATTTGGATCAGTATCAGAATTAGGATGAAGAGATTTCAAACCTAATTGTTTGCTGCCGAGATCTTCATAATCGTAAGTTAAAATTTGTTGAAAATTACCCTTTCGTGAGATTGACATGGTCGAAGAGGCAAACGACGGTTTCAAATGGGAATATTCACTCATGTTTATCTAATCCTCTTACGAAGATTGAATTTACAGTAGTGAACGCAGCTTTAAAAGAATTTTTGTGTTGGATCCGGATCGGTGGACGAATATTTTGGCCCACGGGATTCTTTCTTCCGGGGATTATATCTCTTCTTTCCGCGTTTAGATGGTGTTTTGCCCGATCCTCCTTTTTTAGAAGGTTTTGCCTTAGGGGCTTTTGATTCCTCTTTTCCTCTTGATTTAGAATTTTGAGCTGGCTTTTTTCGCCCGGATGGGGATTTTTTGGCGGATGTAGATGGTCTTTTCCCTCTCTGGGTAGAGAAATAGGATGGTTTTGCGGTAACCATGTTTTTCATCCAAGTGTGTTCGGCTTCCAATTTCCATTTCGTTTGCCATTTCTCGAATCCACTTTTCACAAACAGGGATCTCCGTGGAAAATCCTTTATGACCCAATGATAAATGGCAAAGAACCGCTTTTTCCCACTCTCAATCGAGGCTTTTTTCGGGGGAAAATTATATTCCTCAATTATATAATTGAGATAAGTGCCTTCCACCTGGGTTTGGAGATAACCTTCAATTTTTGCGTCGTGATAATTAAAAGAATTCTCCTTGAGCCAATCTCGGGCAGTATCAAAACAAGGGCCGGTACATAAATGAATATCTTCGGTAGGAGGAATTTCCATCTCTTGGAACGTGGAAATAAAGAGATCCTTGATGTAATTTTTAGTTAAGGTATTGAATTCCTTCTGTTGATACAATTCTAAGGGGACTTCTTTGGTCACCAAAGTATTTGTCTCTCGGCGCCAAAATAGGATGAATCCCGGTCCTATGAGATCGCCAGTACCACTATCGTCGATTTCAATGGTCATCGCTTGAGACTAAAAGATGCACTTTTCGTTTAAGTTTTGTCTAGCAATCATGTTAGGGATGGTAAACTAATGAATTTAATAGGTAAGGCAACTTTGTCTTAAGGTGAAGAGCATGAACAGTGAAATTCTATTAATCGGGAACGAACTATTGATTGGAAAAGTGCATGATACAAATGGAAATTGGACCATTGATCAACTACTTCCTATTGGAATGGAGATATCCCAGATTACAATCATCCCAGATGCAATTCCGCGTATTCATGCTGCGATAACGGAAGCCCTTGCTCGATCTCCTCGATTTTTGTTTACTTCCGGTGGATTGGGGCCAACTTTTGACGATATGACGCTATCGGGGATTACGGGCGCGCTATCCCCTCCCCAAGATTTGGTAGAACATCCCAAGGCGGTGGATATGATCTATCGTTCCTATGCGCGGCGCTTTGAAAAGCCCGAAGCCGCAGTTAAGAAATATTTGGAAAAACGTTATCCCCTTTACAGGAAAATGGCTCAGTTACCTGCTTGCGCAATTCCTTTGTTCAATTCTGAGGGTGCAGCCCCTGGTGTTTTAATTCCCTCCGAATTTACCAACGGAGTAACCGAGATCATTGCACTCCCGGGAATTCCCCGTGAATACCAAGCAATTTTTCTTGAACATGTGATTCCCCACATTTCCGAATTAGGGCTGTCGGGTGTGTTTCATCAAGCCGGTTTTATCTTCTTAAATTTGGGGGAAAGTCGTTTTACTGAGCAGGTTTATTCACTTAAGGATAAGTATCCCGATATTTGGATTAAAACCCATCCCCGTATGCGAATCATTGATGGAAAGCGGCAGTATGAGGTAGAACTCCATCTCACTTCCTTCATCGATTCATCCTCGATTCTTCCCCAAATGCGCGAATTGTATATCAAATTACGGGATCATGTGATTCAATCAGGTGGTAGGATTCTTGTGGAAACCCCCGTGGAAGCACTTGATGATTTTGCCCAATAAAATAATTGTGTCCTTTTACCCAAAAAGGTGATAATTTGGTATTATTCCTTAATCCAGATTTTTCAAGAAAACTTCATCTGCTCCAACTCCAATTAGGGAAAATATTCTCCGAAATATTTATATTAATAGAAATTAAAATTCTAATTTCTTAACGATATATCTGTAACAGAGTGAATTTTATGTCTGAAATAATCGAACAAGATAAATCAGAAAATACAGCTGAAAAATGGTATAATCTCCCATTAAAGACTGTGGAAGAGAAATTAAATACGTCTTTAACCGTTGGTTTATCCAGTGATGAAATAATTACTAGAATTGAGAAATACGGAGCAAATGAACTTGATGCTGGGGAGAAAACCCCCCGTTGGAAGGTTTTCTTGCAACAATTTCAAGATCCTCTCATATACATATTAATTTTAGCGGCTCTTGTATCCGCAATTGCAGAAAAAGGTGGGCATGACTGGATTGTGATCGCAGTTATTGTTTTCTTAAATGCAATCATTGGATTTTTTCAAGAAGGAAAAGCTGACAAGGCGATAGAAGCCTTGAGAAATTATTCCGCCCCTGATGCTCAGGTTATACGCGATGGTAAAGAAATCTCTATAAAGGCGCGTGAATTAGTTCCAGGGGATATCATAGTAATTCATGAAGGTGATATGATTCCGGCGGATGGTCGCATTTTTGAAGAAAAGAATTTAAAAGCAGAAGAGGCAGCATTGACGGGTGAAAGTGTTCCTGTTAACAAGCATACAAATGCTATTGAAGATCCGGAATGTCCTCTGGCCGAACGTAAAAA
>JABCSI010000160.1 GCA_018238965.1 Promethearchaeota archaeon | reverse complement strand
AGCGAAGTATTTTCCCAAAGCAAGGGCAATCCCAACTCCTGAAAGGTTATCATTGGCCCCCATAACTGGTTGGCCATTGGTAATGCCAATAATTGATTTAAGAAAAAATGGGTAGAGCGAAAGAAGAGATCCTAAAGAGAGGGCATCAAGAATATTCACTTCCCAATATTGTGTCACCGAGATTGCAGGGATTGAATTAGAATACCATTGATGATAAGTCAGAAGTTTAATCCCAATACAGAGTAATAGAAGCAAGAGATATGCAGCACACACCCAGAGATATTTATGCCCGTATTGTGCAATTGTCATTTCATATGCAGAATCGGTATGACCTGCAATAATTACTTTAAGATTCTCATTCGCTGATGACGAGGGCGGATCATTCCGAGGATAAATTTTTCCTGTAGCATTGTGACTGGTGCGTTGGGGAAACCGAAAAAAGCGTACAAACCATAATTTCATGAGAAATAAAGAAATAAATACCAAGAATAAGGCAAAAAGAAAAAGAATTCCCCCCAATATCACAAAAGGAAGCGGAAACACACATAATATCATGGCACATGACAGCAATATTGCGGAAATTTTAACAAATCCATGGGGGTAGTAGGTAGGATAGACAGGAAATTCATCGACGTAGGTTTTATTACAAAACTGACCCAATTCCTTATGGAGATACTTGGTGGTTGCCGCTTCGGCATCACTACCTGCGGGACGTGGACCAAACTGATCGCAAATATGCTTGATCTGTTGAAGTGCGTAGTCTAAATACTCGGAATCTGCTCCCATCTCATTTCATCCTCATATAAGTTTAGAATATTTATAAAAAAGTATATCCAAAAAGGGCTTATTCAAACCTGTGATTGGTGTTATGTAATCATTCGAGATCGTAATTCATCGGCCAAATTCATGTTGTTGATCTTTTTGGTTAATCGACGAGTGGCCATCCAGATGGACACGAGACTGAGTAAAAGCACTCCCGGCCAAGTATACCACGGAATAGAAAGTGGAATATAGAATTTTTTCTCGATCATATAATCCATACTCTGCCAATATGCAAAATATCCCACCGGAATAGTCAATATCAGACTAAACAGGCTGAGTAACGCATTTTCCCAGAATATCATTTTAACAAAATATTTGGGGCTCGTACCCATAGCTTTAAACGCCAAAAAATCGTTTTCCCGATTGAGGAAGCCCATGTACATGGTGTTGAAGCTGAAAAGGACGCCAATGATCATGCCTACGAGGATAAACAAGATTAGCATGCTTAACATTGATTGCATTAGCGAGAGAATGCTCTGATGAGATTGATTGGCATCGATCCATTGAGAGATTGCGAAAGTAGTGTCAAATTTTTCCCGTAATTCTATAACGTCGGTTTCTGCACCCACATTAAGCAGTAATCCACTTACATAACCCATTGGAATTCCAAAATTCAGGCTCATATTGTTGGAATGAAAAGCTTCAATGGTCATAAAACCCGTGTAATCTATGAGTTCGCCCACTAATCCCACTACTTGAACAGTATGATTATCCAATAACCCAATCTGAATAACATCTCCGAGTAAGATGTCAAATTTATCCGCGATCGCGATTCCCAGAATTATTTCATCGGAAGTTATATCTTTGGGATCAGAAATTTCCTTGTCCACAATATTTAAATTTCGCAGGGTCGAATTGGCCTGATAACACTCGATGATAAAGCCACCTTGCACTTCTCCTGCTTGAATTAAACTAGAATAAACGGTGATGGTGGTTTCATAATCTAATATGTCATTTTCGGACAGATTTCCCATAAATTGATGGATGGCTGACATTGGGATGGATGTTTCAAATTGAATTTGGTAATCCGCAGTGTTATATTCCTCAAAATTGCGATTTAATGCACCATACATATTTGCTGTCATGGCTATGGATGTAATCATCATAATCATAGAAGTGGTGATAGCCAAGATTGTGATGGTCGACTTGCGTTTGCGTAAAAATATTTCCCGTATGGGTACTCGCATATGGATGGATTGAAATCCTGGAATCCAACCGAAGATTTTTTCAGATAAGACAGCCTTCGTTGCTTTAACTTGGTTGAAAAAGGCGGACATAGCTTCCCGAGGTGTGATTCGTGTAATGGGATAGGCACTTAATCCCGAAAATGCAACACACACAGCGAATACAATCACGGAAATCAATATGTATTCGTTCCACATTATGGGGTATAAGTAGGCTTGAAAAGGGAAAAATCTCACCAATAATTGCGTTATTCCTATAGCAAAGAAATGTCCAAGGGAAATTCCAAGCAACAGACCAATAAATGAAAGAAGCATGGTAATTTTTACATAATGCCAAATAATTTCCGAGGCATTGGCCCCCATACTCATGAAGAGTCCTACGTTTTTTCGCTGCGATTGGACTAAACGAGAAATTGTATTATAGATAGCCACACAGCACATAATTAATCCAATGATTCCAAAAATTGTTCCTACTTTGTCCATAGATCCGGCATCGGCATCAAAAAACTTCCAATCAATAGTTTCATCAAAGATAGTAAATTCTAACCCACTAATATCAATATTATTGCTCGCAAATCGTGTTTTTAATGCATCTTGAGCCGCCATTATTAACGGTTTCTCCAATCGTTCCGTAACAGTAAATAATACTTGATTAATCATCGGAAGTCCACCAAAAACAATTTCTTGGAGTGCGGTTAAATCGACCCATATTACGGCTAATTGCCCCATTAAAGTCATTTGAGATACCGGATCTACAACATAGACAAAATCCGTGTCTTGACCAACTGCGCGAATCGAAAAATCGAATTCGTCTGCTCCTATGAGTAAGGTCACATTTTCACCTAAGGAAATATCTTGTCCAAACAAAGTTCCTGCAAATAGGGATTCGATAATGCAATTGGTGGTAGTATTCAACACATCTGTAGGACTTTCGACTGTCGTATCCATTTCTTCAATGTATACTTGGTTGATTGAGTTGGGGAAATTCACCCCGATAACGATACACGGGAATTTTTCGGCTTGATATTTGATTTCCAAATGTAGGATTAGACGTCCTTCAATATCAGCAATTTGGTGGGAATTCATGAATTCAGCGTCTGATTTAATTTGACTAACATTGGATTCAAAAATCGGAGAACGAAAAGTGAAACGTCCATCTGCCACATTATTCACTCGCAAATTCTCTTCATAAGTGGCCATGATCATAGGGTGACCCCCCCGCATTCCTAAAATCATGGCACTGGTAACTGTCACAATGCTAATAATGAGCAAAGAACGGAACTTTTGGTTCTTTATTTCACGGAGAACCTTTCTATCCATAATTTTCATTTTCCTTACTCCTGAATATTTTTTAATTGGGGCGTTGCATCCGAAAATTGTTCGGTGTGTTGTGCATCTTCGATTTTATCAATTTTTCCCATTTTCAGGTGATAAATTCGTTCAGCAAACCGCGTAATATTTATGTCATGCGATACGATAATAAAAGTTATGCCCTCTTCACGATTGAGTGTTTGCATTAATTCTGCAATTGTTTGTCCTGTAACATAATCCAAATTCCCAGTAGGTTCGTCAGCCACAATTATTTTCGGTTTCTTTACTAAGGCTCGGGCAATGGCTACTCTTTGTTGTTCCCCCCCCGAAAGTTGACTCGGAAACCGCATTTCCTTTCCTTGTAACCCTACTTTTTTCAGTATCGCATAGGATTTCTTTTCAATTTCGTGACGATCCTTCATCCCTTTGAATTCTAAAGCTAATCCAACGTTTTCCCACGCCCGAAGCGAATCCACTATATTGAAAAATTGGAATACCCATCCTACTTTCTCTTTTCTGTATTCATTCAATTGTTTGGCAGAAAATTCTTCCAAATTGATACCATCGATAGTAATCGTCCCCTTGGTGGGGTTGTCGATTCCCCCGATCATATTTAGCAAAGTCGTCTTTCCTGCACCTGAAGGACCTAAAATAACGATAAATTCCCCCGATTTTACCTGTAAGTCAACTCCATCCAGAGCATGCACTTCGCTATCTCCGAATTCAAACACTCGGGATAACTGTGACACATTTACAAAATAATCTTCCTGCACATTTCTCCACCCTATTAATAAAGTATACATATTATCACATTGCACAATAAAGAACTTTTGTAGAAATATTGGGGCTGATTATCTTTCATATCACGCCAGTATTTCACTCTAATGGCCAAGAAAGTGATAAAACATACCCAAAATAAATGGATGAAGCCCTATTGGTTAAAATGGATGAGATAACATGATTTTTTAATAATTATTAGTGAGAATTTTTAAGGTTCTCGATTAAACTTTTTGCAGCTTCCAAAGGTCCAGTTTTTTCCTTCCCTTTAATCCCCAATCGAGTCCGGATTTGTCCAACAAATATCTTCTTTTCAAACATTTTTTCAAAAAATCTTTGGGAGATTTTATCATGTAATTCTAAATAGGAGGGCACTCCAAAGGGATTCACAAAGTAATTCCTTTGCAATCCTGTTGAAGTTGTGGTCCCTTTTGCCATAGATTTGCCTTCCCGAAAGATATCCAGTGCTTCTTGGGCAGTTTGAAAACGTTCAATAATGGGAAGGTCTGAATCGATTTCTTCATAATTATTCGCATAAAAAACAAAATCAACTTTGGTACCTGCTAAAACATTATGTATCGTCGTAATGGGTATCACCACACGTGAATTTATTTGAGAAACACTCATGAAAATTGCTCTATCTAATGCTCCAAAGGTACTTGAAGGAGATAGATCATCCAGTCTAAGGAATGCTCCAATTTCCGTTCCATACCCAATGATATCTCCCTTTGAGTCAATCTTAAGAGATCCCATGTCATCAGCAATGACTATTATATCAGATATGATCTCCTCTCCGATATTCCTTAAGGCTTCCAAGGTTTCCGATTTACCGGCTCCCGAGTCACCAATTATCAATACTCCCACCCTTTTTGTGCCTCCTAAAACGATTTGGGTTAAAGAACCATGGAAAGGCATGGAACCAGATTTCATAATTATAATATTATGCAAAGTGAGAACCATTTTCTTCAAATAGCCGAAATATCCAAATTCCGGTCGGTTCGGCACTGCACCTACCATGATAACATTGTGGTTATCTTCATGAAAAATAGTGGGAGGATCATTTAGTGCATCCAACTCCGGATCCCCTAAACCATATAGGTAAATTCCATCCGGTTGCTTTTTTAAATCGTCGTTCGATGCGATTTCAAACAAATTAGCCAGGGCAAATCCCAATTCATAGAAGGTTTCGTGAAAATATATCAAAATTGTTAAGGTTCCCACCTTTGCCGGATAGCATAACCATTCTTCCGGATTCATTGTCGCAAAATCGATGGGATTTTGATTCACTTTAGCGAATGTTCCGCTTCGTTTATTCATCGTCTGTTCAAGTACGATGGGAGGGTTAAGTAAAACTTGACGCATTATTAGTATTTTGGATAATTTTTGCTTGTATTTCCCTGGAAGAGGAATATTTTTGGGGAGGGCAATGGTTGCAAATCCCGCTCCTGCTTGAATTTGCCGATAGACATTTGGGTGGGAATCAAAGATATTTTCCTGAATATCCCGGTAAGTTTTACGAATAATTTCAGTAAGTGTTTCAATTGTGGCATTAAATGTTCTGTAGGGCCGTTTATCTACGCGATAAGCTTGAGTCCCTATGGAAATCACAAATCGATCATATGATCTCCAAAAATCATAGAGGTAGTCAATGTAATCATATAAAATATGCTTGTTCTTGAGGAAATACTCGGAAGTTGGTACTAATTTGACCATTTCATCAATGGGTAGGACAATCAAATATTCTAGGGCTTTGAGCAATGTTTCGATATGGTTATCTGTGATCTCTTTAGTTCCAAACATATCAAGTAGGATTGATTTTCTTTTTCTAAGTTCCTGAATTGAAAGTCTTACCATTGTTTTGAAGGATTCTGAGTTAACCAAGCTTGTAGCGGAGTCACACAGAAAACTGTTTACTTTTAGAATTACTTTTTTATCAAATACTCTGAAATTGCGATCTAAATTTTTATCAAAAATCATGTTATATGAGAATATAGATGAGGATTTTACTTAATTTTTTCCAAAATCAATTTTTCATATCTAAATCTTCATCATTTCGGTATGGACATTCATGTACACAGATATGATTTTCATTCCGACTTTTTCCAGAATTATATTATTCATAGTAGAATTTCGTTCTGACGGTGATCTTACTGAGAAAAAACAACCATTATTTCATATTCATTAATCAATAAATACTGAAGTGGAATATTGCTTCACGGGAATATTTTTGAAGATTGGCCCGATTGGTAAAATATTAATAGTAAGGTTCATTATTTAAAGTGATTGTAATGATTTTCAAACCAGAACCGCATTGAAATCTCATTGTTCCTTGGTTCTATCCGGTTAAAAATCATTAAATCGGGTTTAATTCTTTTTAATATTGATTTAATGGTAGAATTTTCCTATTAAGTGAATTATAAAAGGGGATAATATAATGGAAGCAAAAAGTGAAAATCTGGAACGAAAATCCGTAAATATAACACAAGATTCCAGTTTAAAAATAGCAAAGAAAAGCAGCAAAGAGTTTAATGTGAAAGACGCCCCAATCTGCAAAGGGTTAGTAAATATTGTAGTAGATAAAACAAAAATATCATATACTAACGGCGAGACTGGTGAATGCTGTTATCGGGGGTATCAATTAGAAGATTTATTTCATAATTCAACTTTCGAAGAAGTGGCTTTTCTCTTAATTTTTGGGTATTTACCTAACCAATTTGAATTTACAGCGTTTAAAGATTCCCTAATCCGAGAACGCGATATCCCCGATCGTATTTTGATGATTTTAAAATCCTTTTTAAAATCCTTTCCTAGAATTCCGCGATCCTCATGTATGCAATTGGAATAGACCGTTGTTTAAAACTTGAACATTTCTGTTCACCAGATATGCCAAGCCCGAAAGGGAACATTTACAACGGAAAATGGCTCTTTCTCCATATAGAAAAAAGAGATTGTTATATTCTACCCAAATGGTTATATTGGTCAAGAGTTTAGTTTTTTCACATCCCAGATCCTTTCTTTTTCCCATTCATCCTTGCTTCAATGATCACCTTCCTGTTATGTTTTTGCAGAAATCTTGCATGGTAGCGAGATTGTGAAAAAAGTATCTCTACCTAGACGGCCATCTGTATCTTGATTTAAGAGGATACAGCGCCATCTTGCACTTTTTTAGGAAGTGGGTTTAGGTCACCAATTTTTCATTCAATTCAAGACTCGCTATCTCTATTTTATCTTTTCTTGTTATAAGAATCCTGAGTGTGGCGAATTTCTTGATTATTTAGTCTTCATTATTTGAATGATCAAGTTTAAGTAAATTTTTCCCAACTATTATTTACCCTTTTATGTATACACCGATCTTTGCTATTTCCCGATGCGTCGGTTGGATAACCCATGCAATGGAGCAAATCAAGGAAAACAAACTTATTCGGCCTCGTCTCCGTTATTGCGGAGAATTAAATAAAGAATATTGTCCAATGGGAGATCGGTAAAAAGATCCGGCAGAATCGAATTGATTCTCATTATTGTAGGGAAAGGATGCCGAAGCTGCGGAGTAATTTCTCAACCGAATTTCCTAAATTTTGGGGGTTTTGTATGATCAGAAAAAAAATGGGTAATTAAGTGATAGAAATGATTCAAGGCTTCTTTTCCCTTTATACTGATATGATAAGCCCTCCATTTATCCTGTTCTTTCTCAATTGAATTAAGAAGATTACGTTCCAGCAAAAAATTCAAAGCCTCCTTCACTGTCTCCGTTTTCAATCCCATTTCTCTCAAGATATAACTCTGGTGGCGGGGCGTGTTCAGGCACACCTCAAGGATTCCCACCCAAATTTCATATTTTGTTCGACGGACCAAAGATTTTTCACCGGTTTAGAGAGAGATAAGCTTTCCACAATTTTGACAGTATTTATTAGGAATTTGATCCTGTTCGCCACAATACGGACAATAAACTACCGCCATGGAAGATTTTGGAACTGTTTCTGCAGAAATTAGATTGTCCGCAGATAATGCTGATTCATGTATGCTTTCCTGAGTGTGCTGTTTCGAGGGGATTTCATCTATTAATATAGTCCATGACCGGAGATCGATGAAACCTTTCATCCAAGAGGTAAGGTGTTTACGAAGATGCCAGCAAACCATGATCATCAAGGCAAATAATAATGCCAATGCAAGAAACGAGATTTGGGTGTAGGGATCTATCATGCGATCGGGCATAAAAGCCATAGCAGCCACTGCTGCAATTATGTAAAGACCACCAACTATTAAATTGAGTGCCACATCATTGTTCAGCGATCTGATCAATTTTTGCTCTATTTCAGGGTAATCTTCGTTCTCAACGTTTGTTAGAAATGCTGGGGGTAATTTTTGACTTCGAACATCAAAGAATAGGATCTGATATAATTTTTGAAGATATTTACTGATTGTCTGAACAAACAGGGGATTCTCCTCTGAATCTTTTGCCCGTTGGAGTTCACTGAGATATTTATTGGCTTCGTGAACGAGGGGCTTTTTCCGAAGATATTGAAAAAAGACATTATAATTAAAGCCAATCAGGATGATGACCCCAGTGGCCATAGTCCTGGCATCCCTCTCAATAAATAGAAAGGGGATTAAAAAAACAACCATGGTTGCCCCCAGTAGAACAATGAGAGTCAGCTGATTGCGGAGAAGTCGTTGAGTCCGGCTAATTTGGGTGATGATTCTTTGCTGATATGTTTTCAACATGTTATTGATATTTCGGGAATCTGCATGATTCACAGATCCGTTATGGGATATTTTTGTATAAGCCATAGTATGTTCATCGGTTTGCTATATATAAATGATTAAGGACTTGAGGTCCTCGCTTCAATTTCTTATGTTCTCATTAAATATCCGCCAATTTCTGATATATCTGATTGGATTGCAGAGCATTGTAGATTTCTTCATTGATGCCAAACAATTTATCATACTTGGTAGTATTTTGTGGATTCGGATTCCAAATATTCGTAATATTCGCCATTTCATCAGCCGCTTTGGCCAGATCTGAATATTCACCTGCTCCATAGGCCGCTAAGATTGAAGCCCCGACAGCAGTAGATTCTTCTAAATCTCCACGCCCACATTGC
>JABCSI010000368.1 GCA_018238965.1 Promethearchaeota archaeon | reverse complement strand
ATATTTGCACCTCATTCGCACCTAGATTTCCGCTTTCACTTGTTTGCGGGGATTTATGGCTCTTATCGAGTTTAGAAAGTTTTGAGATATTTGAGAGTTTCTGTTCGAGTTTATCCATATCGACATTGCGTAACCCCCTGACTTGAAAATGATTGAAGGAAGGTAAATTTATTCCGTCATAGTGGGTAGAGAGTAGAGATATCCACCCAAGGGATTGCAAATGCTGGCACACGGATTGGAGAAGAATTCGAGCTTCGGCGGGATTTGTTCCTTTGGCAAATTCATCCATCACCAAGAGCACGGAGGGTTTGGGATTTGCGGAGAAATATTCCCGTAATCGTATAATTTCCGCTCCAAAGGATGATAAACCACGGGTGAAATCCTGCTCATCATTAAGTATCATTCCGATGAATGAAAACGGTGACAGGCACACCTTATCTGCAGGCACAAAGAAACCAGATTGGGCTAAACAAACGGTAAGAAGGACAGTGTGCAAGCAAACCGATTTTCCCCCCATATTGGCCCCGGTGAGTAAATTGACACCTGTGCCTAAGTGTAAAGAAATAGGTGTAAAACTGCGCCCTTGTTCCCCCAAAATGGCAGCCATTGAAGGATTGCGCATATTTTTCACCTCAAATGTCGCATCCGAGACTATGACGGGAGATTGAGCTTTGAATTCTATAGCAATTAAGGCTTTTGCTCGGAGGAAATCCAAATAACCCAATGCATCTACAATTCCAGCTAACGTGCCAGCCATTGAACACAGTTCATGGGTCAACCTTTTGCGAACTTTCAAATTTTCCGCATTTTCGGCAAGTACAACTTGATTGCGCGCTGCTTGCAAAGAATCTCTATCGGTTTCGGATGTCGCAAAAATTTTTTCTTCGATCTGTTGTTTTTCTTCCCGAATTTGGGCAAGTTGATTGGAATAAGAAGAATATACATGAAAGGTAGGCATCAAGCTGCCATTAGGATCCAATAACGTGATGAGCGGTTGAAGAGTAGGAAGGGAGATTTCATCCATGCTGTCCAATTTTAATTCCGGTTTGGCATAGATATCACGAATTTCGTGATAAGTAAATGCAAAACGTTTGAGGGCAAAGAACTCCACTTCATCCAAGGGGTGATCATTCTGCAATTTGGGAAGAATTCCCCTAATATCCCGAATTTTCGCTAAGGCAAATGCCAATTGGTCTTGGAATCCAGGATTTTGTTGACAGCTTGAAACCATACTTTGCAAATTGTTCAATTCATGCTGCAGGGCGGTGATTTCCTCGGGTGTATAAAGTTTGATTTGGGATTTTCGATCTTTTCCAAAGGGTGTGATGGGGCGAAGGTGATGGAGAATGTAAGTCCACCCGATTTGGGCTTGTTCAGCCACAGTTAATGGCAGAGGCATGAGTGCCATATTATCCACCTCCCACTACATCGATTACAGGATGTGCAATCTGTTTTCGGAGAGCCTCCAACATTTTGGGTGCCTCAAAGGTGTACCCTCTTGGAGATACGGGGTTTGCCGTTACCAATATTAGATTGATTGGATGTTGGATAGAAAGACGCCATTGGGTTTTCTTAAACAGGGCAAAGAACTGCCGGGGAAGAAATATCTTCGTACTATCCAGAACAAGAATAATTAAGGGATGGTCCGGATCTACCCTCGTTAGCAATTTTTCCACGAGGTTTTGAGATAACACACCATTGACTACCACGACTTTCGGATTATGTGGAATTGCATCGATAATGGAATCGGCCACATCTAAGGAAGTGGACACTGAAAAATTCAACAATTTCCCCTCATCGGTGATAATACCAAGTTTCGACACCGAACGGGCAAGTGAGAGTGAATCTAAATCAGAATATTCGGGAAGTGTGAGTAAATAATAAGTATAAATCGTTTCTTCGATGAATTCCGTAAAATCGGTGGACAAATTTGCTCCCGTAGCAAGGATTGTAGCCTTAGTAACCGTCGGAGAAGCGAAGCTTTTTCGATCAACGGCACCATCAACCAAAATGAGATCGAGCTTATAAAATTCAAGTAAAGAGCATAGTTCTTGGAGACCCCTCGATGTGGATGGACCTGCCAACTCCACAAAACCCGCACTCAAGGCCCGGGCAATTATGATCTCACCCAAGGGTGTGGAGATGTCTGTAATTTCGAGAATTTCCCTGGTTATATCAGAATTCAAAAGAGAAGAACGTGCGGTCGCAATGATTGTACCTGCGGGAATAAAAATACGGGGTTTGGCATGTTCGAAGACAGCATCATAGGCTTCTCCATCCCGTCCAATGGAAGTTAAACCCAAGACGGCTTGATTCTGTGCCAATTCTATGATATAATTCAAAGTTGTGGTTTTACCGACATTTTTTTCCAGACCAACAATGGAAATTACTTTATACTGCAGCAATTGGGCCAATATTTCCATTTTCGTTATTGGTTCTTTGTTCCCCATCCACAGATCCTCCCATCTTTGAGTATATCAACAATGCTATAATATATTAGAGAGCAGAAAAAAAATATTGATTTATTAAATTAGTTTTTTGGCGGTTTGGGTTTATTACGACGATGACGTTCAAGATTGGCGGGTTCGATGGTGATATTTTCTCCATGGATACCCTCACTATGAATTAACTTCATCACACCCACGAGATCATTTTCTTCTTCCTCATATTCATCGTGCACAATCCCGGGTAAATAATTCTTAGG
>JABCSI010000159.1 GCA_018238965.1 Promethearchaeota archaeon | reverse complement strand
TGGCGATCACGACGACCGGACTTGAGGGAACCATAACAGGAGATAGCTATAGCCGACCGTTGACAGCCCCCGGCGGGGACGCCGACGACCGCGCCTGGAGCATAATAGTGGGATCCCTCCCGCCCGGATTGCAGCTGATTGAGGGAGTGATCTCCGGGACGGCTACCGCCGCAGGCTCCTATTCGTTCGAGGTCGAGGTTTCCAGCGGTGATCAGACCGTTCCCCAGGCCCTGTCAATCTACGTTGCTTGGAAGGATCCTCTGTCTGTGGATGACTGTCAGAGCCCCGGTTTAGCGATCTACGGCTTCTTGGCCGAAGCTCAGTGCGTCCGGTTCTTTGATGATCCACGATTGGACACTCTTTTTTTAACAATGCCCATTTCCTGGAAAGGTACTTTACAGCAATATGCCGGTCGACTGCACCGCGAGCATTCCGAAAAGAAGGATGTTCGAATCTATGACTACATTGAGCGCGACCAGCCAAAGCTTGCCAGAATGTGGGATAAGTTGTTGTTCGAATCTCTGCACGAAAAAAGAAATAATACAAGTGTAAGGCTCAATAGTAAATCCCTGATCATTTTAACAATTGGTAATTGAGGATGCTAAAATAAACATGTAAAATGATATAATGAATATAAATTAGAAGGTATTTATTATGAAGGTTATATTAGAAAAATGTCTTTTACTTATCCTTTAAAGCTGCTAAAATTGTATCTATAAACTGTTGTCTTTTAAAGGGTTTTGCAATATAATCATCCATTCCTGCTTCAATACAAAGATCTTTGTCTGATTCCATGGCAAATGCTGTGAGCGCAATGATAGGTGTACGGTTTCCTTTTTCATTTTCCATTTTACATCATTCAAGGCGGGGTTCAGTTCCCTCGCCCTTTATTTGATGGACTGGAAACAAAGGGAAATTTTCGCGGAATCCTTGAACCGAAGAAAACTTGTGCAGCCAAAAAGCGAATCCAATGGGATCTGATAAAAAGAATTAGGTTAGAAAGAGTTGGAAAATGAGCGAATTTAATTTGAGTGATGCTAATAACTCGTATTGATGAATTAGGTAGGGATACAAAATTTTTGAATATGCCAACAACCGATTCGCTATGGGGATTCGTTCTTTGATCTCGCCATGGACCTGCAGGGCAATCATAACCAAAACCCGTTGCAAAATTTCATCGTCCAAATTCATCGGGTTGAGATTTACCACATTCCAACCGTTTTCCCCGTAAGTAATGCTCTGTAATTCGGGATATTCCTGAAATTCATCCATACTGTGGCAATTGGTCAATAAATCTTTGATGCTTTGATGGGCTGCTGCAACTTCGTCGGGGTCGACATTTAGATAATATTCGATGAGTATATTCGTTAGCCGATTATAAATTTGCTGAAAAATACCGATCATGTCGAAAATTCGAGCGGTTCCACCGGAGATAATTCGCTCCGCCTGTTTCCACTGATCGTGCAATTCATCCACTATGGGCGCAAAACTCTCAAATTGTTTCTGATCGATGAGGGTTTCTTCCAATTGGTAGGGGGTAAGCTCGTATTTATCTAAGAACATTTGGTAGATAACTTCCAAGCGAGACCGCATTATTTCGGGGTTTTTATCCTTGTCGCCTGCGGCTATCAAAAGAAGGTCATTATCAGGGTGGTTGCTATAAACCCACGAGAATCCTGCCATTAGGATAGATGAAATTCCATGGGATTGTAGTTCTACCTCGGAGAAGGAGTTTAGAGCAGAGAGCAACCCAGAAACTAAGTCTGAATCCAACTGGAGTTCACTGTAGGACCGAAAGAAAAGTGCAGTGCTATTAAATTTGTTGATAATCCAAATATAGTTCATTTAATTCCCTCCTCAAGATCTTAATTTTTGAAACCGACTTTAATTTGATTTATGAATTGTGTATGAGTCTAATTCCTAAAAGATTTCCCCCTTTTAAAAAATTTGCCAGTAAGATATGGGTCTCCAAAAAAAGTGTCCTTTTCCCCCAAGGTCAGAAATCACATGCAAGATGATTCCCTTCCGATCTTTGGTTTTTCTGATAGCTTTAACATAAATGTATTCTTTACCCGAATTCTCCTAAAATTACAGAGCAAAAATTGGATGAAATCTAGATCGGTAACCCGCAGCTTTTTTTCTTTTTTTCTCACGAATTGTGGGAAAAATTCTATTGCATTGCAAATCCTACGGGCAAACCATTTCAAATCCTAGGGTCAACCATGTGAATTCGGTGATTATCTTTACAAAGAACATTGCGAAGTTTCCAGATACAGAAGTACAAATAATTTTAACCGATAAGATCTTATTAGGTATTGTCGACAATGGCACCTCAACACAAGAATTTAAAAAAAAATCCCAATTTAATCTATAAGATTATAATAGCAGGTGACGGCGGGAGCGGCAAGACTACTCTCCTCCGGTCCAAATTAGCAAAGAAATTCACACCTGTTGCAGATATCACTATAGGGATTGACTTCGACTGCTATAAAATTACGAATTACGAAGAAGAAGATGTTGACCTTCTTGCCTTTGATTTAGGTGGGCAGGAACATTTCCGATTTATCCACAAAGCCTTCACTTCTGGCAGTAAAGCCGCCATTATTATGTACGATTTGACCCGAATGACAACTGTCCGCAGCATTCCTCATTGGATCGCCTTGGCCCAATCTAAATATCCCTCTATTCCTATTGTGCTAGCAGGTGCTAAGCGGGATATGGTTGATCGTGAAACAATGGTGGAATTTGATAACGAGATTCAGCGCCTTATTCGGGATCTTCCCCATGAGACAAATCTTATCGACCACGTGATGTTTACTTCCCATTCCTTAGGTGAAGTGAATCAAGTGTTTGCGGAAATTCAGAAACTCGCAGTTTCTTGGAAGAATCAGATCTTGGCACCCAAACACATGGGTATCGAGAGTAGCAACACGATATAATGGTTATTTTTTCCCCCCTTCCTTTTCTCTCCTTTTTTACTCATACTTTACATATTATTGGCTAAAATAGTGAATTTTTTAAATCCCTAACTCCGTGTTTTATTTGAGTGCCATTATCTTGTATGATATCTGCCTTTTTAATTGGAAGACCGAATTAGATACGCCTAAAAGAGTAAGAACCTTTATGCAGTCGGCGAAATTTTCCCACGGAGTGCTCCATGCTATCGATCTTCCGTTGCGAGAACCTCCCACGGGCATTATGTTGCTTTCCGCCATTTTGGAGCAAAAGGGCTATGCAGTAGATATTCTTGATGCCACGCTATTGGAAGATCCAGAGCAGTATATCCGTGAGCATATTGGGGACTATCGAATGATGGGGCTCACTTCCCTCACAAATGATTTTCCCGAAATTCAGAATATCATACGGTTGGCCAAACAGGTCCACCCTGAACTCTTTATTGTGGTGGGGGGTCCCCACGTGTCCTTTATGCCCGATTCGGTGCTGGTTGAGATGCCGGAGGTGGATGCAGTGTTCGTAGGTGAAGCAGAGCACAGTTTTCCATGGTTTGTGGACCGACTCTTGATCCAACCCGCGATTGATTATATCTATGCGGGTGAATCCGATAGTATGGGGGAAACCGCTAACTCTCATAATTATGTTTCTCGGTGCTTGGCTACCGCGGAGGATCTTCCCAAAGGCATCGCTTTCCGACCAATTTCTTCCGATTCTGCAACTATGTCCTCCTTCGGTTCAGATTCTCCCTCCAAGATAGCTTCCCATATTTCTCCGACATCCTTACTTCCATCTTCTCTCCCGTCTGTTCCTTTTCCCGATGCTACCAACCTTAAAGTACTCCCTCTCCCTGCTCGGCATCTAATATCCAGAATTTACAAAGTAGCGGACATCTTGGTGAATCGGGGGTGCCCAAATCAATGTTCATTTTGTTCCCGCACTCACCTATTTCCCAAGATGCGGATTCGGCCCTTGGATCAGGTGTTTAAGGAGGTTGATTACATTCTTTCAAGTGCAAACTACCGTTTCATCAATTTCTACGATAACATCAACATCAACAAGCGCTATTTCGAGACATTTTTAAACGGGTTGATTGCACGCCCGCAAATGCTACCCTGGGGGGCGGAACTCCGGTCAGATGGGATTACTCTGGAACAAGCCCACCTCATGAAACAAGCGAATTGTAGGGTGATTGCAACCGGAATTGAATCTGCATCGGAGACTGTGCTCAAAACCAATTTTAAATTCCAGGATATCGAAGCGGTGCGGAAGGGTATCATCAATGTGAAAAAAGCGGGTGTTGCGGTCCAAGCATATTTCGTCATTGGGCTCCCTGGAGACACTTTCGCGGAATTTGATAAAACATTAGCCTTTTTGGAATCATTACCCTTGGTTCCCGGAGTCGATCAAGTGAATTTCTTCGTCACAACCCCCTACCCCGGCTCAGATTTGAGCCTAAACCCTGATAAATATGGTATTAACATTTTATCTAAACCGCTTGATACCTATGATTGCCGGCAGATTCAGCTGGAAACTCCTACGCTCAAGGTTGCAGATATTGCTCGAATGGTAGAGCAGAGCGACCTACTAAAGAAGCGCCTAGGATTATCCTAAAAATAGTATTTGACCCGTTTTTTCGCTTCTAAGTTAATTAGTGATCTAATCCGTGGAGAAGTAGGTGGTATCGGCGGCTTTCTGCAATTCGCGATAAAATTGATGTGCTCGGTGTACGAATCGAGTCGGAGATCCGCCCTGGTGTCGAGATTCCGAAGGAATTTGAACTTTTTCAAGAAAATCCTGTACCAACTCCGGAAAATTTCGTTCTAAATTCTCTTTTTGCTGCCGGAGGAAATTATTACGGACTTCCCTCGAGAGGGTATAAAATGCAAAATGGTCAGAGAAACCCACTTCTCGAAAATCCAAAACAGAGGTATTCAAGTATCCGGTCCAAGTAAGGGGAAATGGGGAACGATCGGCCCACGCAATTGCAGAATTATTTGGAGAATTCGTATTTTCTAGCCATGAATCTTGATAAATTCGCAAAGATCGGTGAATTCGCTTCAATTTTTGTTGGTGGTAATAAACTTCACTTGGATCTACAAATTTTTCTATGTTTTTCACAGCTTCAGTATCAATGCCCATGATCAAAAAATTTGAATATCCCAAAATATATAAATAATTTGTCATACTATATCCCTCAGAGGAATATTCATGGAAGTGCCACGATTAGAAAACATTAAAATACTTCGTGATAAGATAGGTTGGACCCAAAAAGATTTAGCAGAGAAAGTTGGAGTGGGTCAATCTTATATCGCCAAGATAGAGAATGGGAAGCAAGAACCCTCCTATAAGGTAGTTGCAGAAATTTTTAACTGCATTTCAAGGGAACTACAGGCAATGGAAGGGAGCGAATTGGTTATTAAGGATGTTGCGACTCCTCGGGATGATTTGAAGTTTGTGGGTCCCAAAGATAGACTTTTGGATGTGAAAGGGTCCATCGGTGATTATGATCAAATTCCTGTATTAGACGATAATCACCATTGTGTGGGAAGTGTTACATCGCGTGTTCTAATAAGATTATTGAGTCAAGAAACTGCAGAAGGCACCCTAGTTAAAGAATTTATGGAAGCGCCACTTCCATCTTTCAGTGAGAATACCACTATCAAACAGATGCGGGAAATCCTAAGGTTTATAGATGCTGCCCTAATTGTGGATCAAGATAGAATCACTGGTATTATTTCCCGTTCCGATGTATTCTAAGATGTCAATGCTTCAAGAGTCTTGGAGATTGTAAAAAATGGATATTGTATAACACCTAGATTGAAAAACATTGTTTTTTGACACAAAATTCCACCAATGCCTCTGCGGGATTCTTTTTCGCCTCAAATATGCGCAAACATTCCTCAGATGATATACCAATAAACCCAGCCGCACTGTCCAGAAGTGAAATGGAATGCAGACATTGATCAACATTTTCATAGGTATAGAACGGAATACGAATTGATTTCAGATCAGACTCCTGCATTTTTGTTAAGGAAACAGGAAAATTAACCGAGAATGCCCATCCGTTTGAATTTTCCTCCAATTTGTACTGTATTGATTCTGCAATGGATGGAAATCCGTGCTTCTCTTGTTGCAATATGGTTGCCAAAAGGTTAGCATCACTGGGAGGTTTGGAAGAAGAAGGCATCATTATCGATTTCGAGATAGGTTCTCGTTCAACCGAAAATTGGGTGTTCAAATATACATCCTCGACTTGTTCTAATGAGAAATATTGAATGATTTTAGAAGATTTCTTAGGAGATGTTGGTGTTGACGGGTATGTTGGGGATTGTGGGGAAGGTTGGGGAGAAAATTGTGGCTTCCCTTCTTTCCATGTTTGGGTAAAGATCAGCTTTTTCAAGCGCGGGAGAATGACACTTTTCACATAATCCGCGCGCTCTATGAGGATGTATTTCCTCGAACCACCATCTTTGTGGTTGAGATTGATGACAGCATGCCCCGTTGTACCCGAACCAGCAAAAGGATCACAAACTAATGATTTGGGGTGTGATCCGATAGCCAAGCATTTTTCAATCAAGGCTACGGGTTTGGGATGATCGAAAACTGGGGTGGGAAAAAGCTGGCGCATATCGATGGTCCCCGCTTCGGTTCGTACGTCCGAATCCAACCAAATTGATTTAGGTTTTGTGGTAGTTTTACGATGTTTTTCGTAGATATTCCATCCCCCTGTCCGTTTTTGGCGCGCTACGATCTCGCTCAAATTGGGATTAACCGAATTTAAATGTTGGACAACCTTGGATTTGGACCATCGCCAACAGTCTTGGACATTCTTGCTGGTGAGTGGAATTACTTTTATAGTATGGTCTTTGGTTGGATCGAGGGTCACTGCACAAAATCCATCGGAGTTTTTCGTCTGCTGATTAACATAAAATGGGTAGAAGAGGTTGGGACGATTTGATTTGTTGAATTTAGGATTACGATTGCGCAATTCCCGAATAACATAATTGCCTTGGGGATCAGTATAAACCGTACCCTCCAAGGGTTTTGGAAGTTCGTGAAAATTATCATATTCTCCATTCAGGGATCCCGAGATGAGAAATTCGTGGGTTTTTGCGATGGGGAGATAATCCCTTCCACCTTTGTTCACCTGTACCATAATCGGTCCGAAAAGCGATTCTTTTCCCCATTTTTCCTCAAGGAGTAATCTTAGGCGGGAGTATTCGTTATCGTCTATCGAAATGAAGAAATTCATGCTTGGGGTTCCAATTTTGGGGAAATAATTTAGTATTTCGTCCATCATGGTTAACCAATTCGCATGCCCCAGCGAATCCCGATATACAAATTCATTATTACCTGTATTATAGGGTGGATCAGTATATATGAAATCAACTTTGTGGCGAAACTGTGGGAAATAGGTATGAAGGGCATGGAGGGCTCTTCGATTTTCACTCCGAATTACCCATCCTTCAATTTTTTCTTCAAACTGGGGGATGGAGGCTGTAAGTCTGGTTTGAAATTCGGGGGAGAAATACTCTGTGTCAATCATTAGGGAGGGATGATCCCGGAGAAACTCCCGTGTGAGGGGTTCTGATTGATCTGCAAGGATAATCGAGGGAAATAATTCTTGCCATTCAGCCACCTGTTGGGGATTGTGAAGAATTTCATTGAGATGTTTACCCAGAAATTCATCGGGCAGCAAATCCACAGTGATGCAGTAATGGTTATCCAATATCCATGGGGGTTTGTTCACTAACTGTCGCTTAAGGGAAAACATTTGGTCGATGGGTTCGGAAATGTGACTATTCATTTTGAGAATATCCGATTGTAGCATTCCAAAGTCTTGAGATATGTTTGCTTTGGGGGAAGAAAGCCTAGTCATCCATTCCTGTTGAAGAAAGTGCAGTAATTGTCCCGATATGAGATCTATGAAGTTATGATAAATCGGAATTGAGAAGGCATGATTTTTAGTGAATTGGTTGATGTGGTGAGCTAGGGATGATTGAAGGGCAGAAATCTCTTTTGTATCCATGGTCCCTTGCCCACTTACAAATTCACCCCATAATTTCACTGTTTTTTTATTTAGGCGACCCTGAATGTTTTTTCCTTTGTAAGTTGCTTTTTGGGAAGGGTCTAGGCTTCGATATTCCATCACAGCCACTTGAATTGTTTGGGACTTTCTACCAGAGATTACACGAAATGAATCTTTTTCGCTGAGTTGAAAATACATCTTCTGTAATTGGGTTCTATTGGCTGACCCATTCCCTTTCTTCAAAAGAATTATGAACGTCATTGGATTTTGGGTAAAATTGTAGGAAAATCGGTAGAATTTGAAATATTCATGGTTGTGAATGCTTAATTGTCTTTTCCCCCGCCATTCTAACCCAGTATCAACTTTCCCAAATGCGATCGGGATGGAAGAGAAGTCCCAAAAACTAAATGGAGTAATACCTCCAACATTCCCCGAACTAACTATTGATTGATAGAATCGAGATAGTATTTCTATAGTTGGGTTATTATTGTCGACGGAAAATTCGAATTGACTGTTTTCTTGTGGGTCAACAATATTTAACAATTTTGATTGAAAATACCTATCCAAATAGAACTTCCCGCTCTCAAGTTGAACCCGTGGATCTCCAAATGTGGTGATAAGGGAATCCAGTGCGAATTCTTTAGGGGGATGGGTCTTCATATAGTTAATAATGTGTGGTGGAGATCTTTAAAGTGTTTGGGCATCAAGTTATTGGTGGGTATGGAAGGATTAAAACCTTAGATAGGTTTAAATAACAAAGAACTTTGTCTCTTTCTTATGAAGGAAAATCTGTGGGATCAAATCGTGGATGGTTGGATGGCTTTCAATAATTCCGGGAGAAATATACACCGAGACTTTCTCAATTTACCTGCTTTCCTATCTGCCATGCCCTTGCCTGAAAAGAACTCCATTGGCCTTGAAATCGGAGGAGGAGAAGGAACCCTCGCAAGAAAGTTGGCATCCTTGGGATATTCCATTCATTCCACAGACATTTCCCTAAAAATGATTCAGGAAGCCCGAAAAATTGAGTCAGAAACTAAATTAGGATTAAAATTTTCAGTCCAAGATGCAGAACACCTCTCCTTTAGTCCCCAATCCTTTGATTTTGCGGTCGGATTTATGTGTTTAATGGATATGCGACATCCAGATAAATGCATGCAGGAAATTTTTCGTGTTCTTAAACCACGGGGTTATTTTCAATTTTCCAATGTCCACC
>JABCSI010000158.1 GCA_018238965.1 Promethearchaeota archaeon | reverse complement strand
GGCCCTCTCGACGGCAAGCTCGACTCCTATGAATCACGCGTTGCTGTCATGCAGTATCAACTGGGCCATGGACTGCCACAGACCGGAGAGTTATCGCCAGATCTAAAGGGGGTGTTGCTGCAACAGGGAGATATCGCTGAACTCACTGGACATCTGCACAACGTCGGTGAGACTCAACACGACAAGGGCAGGCGTCTGCAGGCGGCGCTGAAGGTACAGGGGTTTTACAGCGCAACGATTGATGGGGAATTTGGTTCAAAATCCCAGGCAGCAATGCGTCTGTATCAACAGGCGAAGGGGATGACCCCCTCGGGAGCACTGTTACCCGAACAGGAGCAGGAGCTTGTTGCTGCATCAATACAACAGATCCAGAATCAACAGGATAAAATAGACCTGGTTCTTAAAGAGTTGGCGTCAAGTCAGCCTCCTCATCAAACCACTCCTTCACAAACATCATCGGTAGAGCAACAGTCCGCTAGTGATCAAGTGATGGATCAGGAGGAAATTGCGGGACAGCAACTATCTGCGCAGCAGCAACAAAACCAGTCTGACAGCACGAACCAGCTGAGCGAGGCCCTTGAGGACTCTTCGGCAGAAGATGCAAAACACGATAAGGTAGCGCCTGGTACTTCTCCGCGAGCAGAGACCAAAGTGGATGAACGACTCTCCAACTCCTCTGGGCTTGCACCTGTGGAAGATGGCATAACACCGGTCGACGGTGATGACAATACAACGGGTGTTGCTGATTCTAATGTGAGTGAAACACCCGGGAGTGACAACATGAAGATAAGGATCATCAATTTACGTAAATCCAACTCAGGAAATAACATTGACAATAAATAAAATAAAAATTTGCATATTATCTGTATTTACAGTATCACTGTTTGCAACAACAGAATCTGCTCCATCAAATGTCAAAGTATTATCACCTGGTATGGTTGTACCTGGACTTGGATTGGCAGTTATTAAAATAGTTGGTAATAGGACATACAACCAGGATTGATTGTCTGCTTTTAAAAATCTATAAGAATAATAATATGCCTCGTGCAGATATTTCAGTATTAAATCCCCCATATGAACATTATCATGATTTTCTAGAAAATTATTTATTTGAAAATCAAAAATCCGATGGTTCTTGGAATTATTTCATTCTCTCTGAACCAGAAAATCCAAAAGAACCTCATAATCTAGTATATAATCTGCATGTTATGTTTGATTTTGCGATGATTAAGTTTTTTTTTCCAGAAGATCCAATTTTTAACCTACCACAGTTTTCTCGTAATTTTACCGCTTTCTTTAATTATATTGCAGGTTCCTTACCGAGCTTTTCATACTATACAGATTACTATATGTATTTACCATGGGACATCAATGCGAATTATGAAGAAGAAATTCATCATATTATTTCCTATGCTGCATTGGAGCTTTTTCAACCAAATCTTCATTCTGATATTGGAATTATATTTGATTCTATGAGTTTAACTGATCCTGATTTTTTGAATCAAATTTACACCGGAAATATATTTACGGATGCTCTTTCTTATAGGCTTTTTGTTTTGCAAGATTACCAATTTAAGACTTATCAATATTTATTCAAGAAGGATTCTTTCAATCTTGAGATTTTAGAAAATTTTGATCCCTTCCATTAGAATAGAATTTTTTTGATCGTGAAGCCAAGTTGATTAAACAGATATTTATGCTCATTGAGAAAACAGAGTAAGAAGTAAGATTAATTCACAATCATCCCAAAATATTAATACTTCACGAAAATTTATTGAATTAATTACTCCCATTCAAATTGATGTGACATACAACAATGAACCTCTCAATTATAGAAAATCTCCCCCATATCCTTGAGGGAATTAAAGACATAGCAAAACTGGCTGGCTTAGAAATTCTAAAATATTATTCCCCTGATACCGCTGATACCACCGAAATGGGTATTACCTATAAAGAAAATCAATCACCTTTGACAAAAGCTGATACCGCCGCCAACGAGATTATAACGCCATACTTACGAAAAATTTTCCCTACCCATGCAATACTCTCCGAAGAAGAAAAAGATAACCTTAGTCGATTAGACAACAATCTATGTTGGATTGTGGATCCACTCGATGGCACCAAGGAATTCATAAAAAAAAATGGGGAATTCACTGTCAATATTGCCCTTTCCCTTAATCATAAAATTATTTTGGGTGTTATTTATGCTCCAATCTTGGATGAACTTTACTATGCCGCCAAGAATTTTGGGTGTTATTTGGAGTCCTCATCCGGGGTCGAAAAATTGCAAGTATCCTCGAATACAAAAGATCTCGTCCTCGTTTCAAGTCGTTCCCATAAATCGGAAAAACTACTTAAATTAATTGATTCT
Source organism: Promethearchaeota archaeon (assembly GCA_018238965.1). Lineage (GTDB taxonomy): Archaea > Asgardarchaeota > Lokiarchaeia > Sigyniarchaeales > Promethearchaeaceae > Harpocratesius. The sequence continues at coordinate 6,847 of JABCSI010000158.1, read as the reverse complement.
CACCAAGATCGCATTAAATCGGATATCTCGAAAGGGAGTTCTCTAAAGGGGTGCTTAATTGCACGGGGTGATGCTGATATTTATTATCGCTTCGGTTACACCATGGAATGGGATACTGCGGCCATGCAGTGTATTGTGGAGGAAGCAAGAGGGATTTTTCGGCAAATGGACGATTCTGAGATGTTGTATAATCGGGAAAATAGCTTGAATGAAAAGGGTTTTTACATTCTGAATTCGACCCACAACGCCCTTCATAGTCTTTCCGAAAATAATCTCAATTGGCACCACGGCCAAATTACCCGTCAAGACCGATTACAGGTGATAAATAACAAAAATTTCGCATTATGGTTTACGGGGCTCTCTGGATCCGGAAAATCTACGATTGCAGCCCAGTTAGAGCAAGAATTATTTAATCGAGGTAAATTGGTGTATCGATTGGATGGTGATAATATCCGTCATGGCTTAAATGCCGATTTGGGTTTTTCTGTCACAGACCGCGAGGAAAATCTTCGTCGAATCATTGAAGTTGCGCGATTATTCCAGGATGCTGGGGTGATTACACTTATTTCCTTCATTAGTCCCTTTCGGAAGAGTCGAGACTTAGCTCGACAGCGCTTAGATCAAGGAAAATTCTTTGAAATCTATGTAAAGGCCAGTCTTGATACATGTAAAGAACGGGATCCGAAGGGGATGTACAAAAAGGCTCTTGCTGGGGAGATTCGGGATTTTACAGGTATTGATGCAATATATGAAGAATCTATAAACCCTGAGTTGATTCTTGATACCGATAAATATGATTTGACAAGCTCAGTTCAACTAATTATTAATATGCTCGAAAAATTAGTTCTTCTGTAGTTGAAATAGAAATTACATCAACTTCATTTCTGGAATGATATAGAATTAGAATTTATAGATAATTTCGTCAATATTTTCACTTGCATTTTTTCCCAATTTGAATGTGGGGAGATGAAAGAAGGGATCGTTTTCAATATCAATTGAGTTGTCTTCACTACCTGAAATATTTTCTATTTTTTTATCTTCAAATTGATTACTCAGTTGAATCCGCTCCTTCATTAGTTGTTGAAGACATATTGTATATATACAATACAAAATATATAATAACTCTTATTGGAATTGAAAAAAAACAAAAATATCAATTATATCAGGCAATCTCACAGTTTTTTAAGAATTTGCATGGTCTCTTCCCAATTTTGAACTTGTGTAACCTTATTTGGAGGAGAATGTAATTTTTTGGCCAAATCGTAATCATTTCCCCCTTCCATGGTTTTATCTCCGAAGAAATGAATTGGACCCTTGATATTCCGGATGATTTGAGATTTATTTTTGCCCACAGGATAGATGTCGATACTAATTTGACCTCCAATTGAAACCTCTATATCGGGAAATTGTTCCATAATGGTTTTTCGAAGACGAGCACGTTCTTGATTTTCGTGATCATACAAATTGTAGGCGTTTCGTTGCTCCAAAGTGCAATTTCTTCCTACAATGGAAAAATTAATCATGCCTATCCGCTTTTCTATATGATTTCCTGCCTTAATAGGATATGAACTATGTTCCAAGAAAGATTCTAAGAGATCTATTAGATCTTGTGGACCTTCCCAGTCTTGTCGATAAATCAATTCACCTTTAACGTAATAAACATTACCTGCGGTATTAAAACATCCCTTGACTGCATGTAAAACCTCCTTGCCGACTTGCTCCTCGGATTTGGGGTAGTCGGAACCCGAGATGAGATAAACGTCTCTATTCCGAATCCACTCCAAAAAAAATAATTTAAAGGAGGGATTGATTAGCTGACGGGAAGGAGTTAAGGTCCCGTCTATATCAAAGACATAATTCATTGGATATTGAATTTAATTATTGATCATAAAAATTTATTTCGATCCCAATTAATGATTTTATTGTATAATAATGAAACACATTCCCGTCATATTAGCAGGTGGTAAAGGGGAACGTTTTTGGCCGCTTTCCCGAATTACGAAACCGAAACAAAATTTAGCCCTTATGTCTGAAAATCCGATGATTGTTGACACATATTCACGGTTACAATCGTTTGATGAGTTTTTCATTGTTGCTAATCAAACCTTATGTGATAGTTTTCGTCCTCTCTTACCACCGCATGTTGGCTATATCATTGAACCCATGGCAAGGAACACCGCTCCAGCTATTGGTCTTGTATGTGCTTATTTGCAAAAAAAATTCGGGGATTGTGTGGTCTTTTTTGAGACCGCTGACCATTATTATTCAGATCCATCGGAATACTTAACTGAAGTCCAAAAAGCATGCTTGTATGCCGAAAATAATGATAAAATTGTATTGATTGGAATTTCGCCCGATTCACCCCATACAGGCTATGGATATATTGAACAAGGTGCTCTTATCAATGATTCATTTTATAATGTGCACCAATTTAAAGAAAAACCCAATCTTGAAACAGCCAAGATATATCTTGATAAGGGAACCTTTTCATGGAATTCAGGTTTATTCATAGCAAAAACTTCCGTTTTACTGAAAGAAATATCGCAGAATCTACCAGATCTCGGAAAAATTCTTTTCGAGTTACAGGAAAACAATTTTGAAGAGCCCTTATTGTCCCAATTATTTCAAAAAGCACCAAAAATCTCAATTGACTATGGTGTCATGGAAAAATCTTCCGAAACTGTATTGCTCAAATCTACCATGTCTTGGGATGATATTGGGGATTTTAATGCCATTTCTCGCCATTTTTCTGGTGATTCTCAAGGAAATATTCTAAGAGGAAATGGGAATCTTGAAAGCATCGATGCATCCAAAAATATAATCATCAGCGATAAGCTAGTGACATTAATTGGTGTGGAGAATCTGGTAATTATTGAGACAGATGATGCCTTGTTAGTATGTAATCGAGACGAAACTCAGAAAATCCGAGAAATTGTGCAAAAGTTGGATGAAAAATATAGATAAAAATTTGTTAAAAATTCGGTAGAAACTAAACTCGCTAAAAAAAAAGACAGAAATGATCAATCAGCGGAAAATTTTTCTCAATTTAGGGTTTGAAAATGATGCCGTGTTCTTGCAGTTTCCTCTTTGTATAGTCCACCGTTTTATCCATATTCCCTTCGTCATAGATATGATATTGAACATGAATATCGGTAGAAACCTTATCACCAAACCATATTGGAATGAGTTTTTCTGGCATTACCAACGTTTCACGGATCAGATCTAAATCAACCTGGGTTAACTGAGTTGCAGTTACAATCAAGATGGCACCAGAATCCAAGATGATATTTGCAATTTCGGATAACCGACGCATGTGCTCCTCATGATTGTTTTGATCACTTAATTTGATGTCAGCACCTAATCCATATAATACACTACCAATTCCAAGAAAATACGTGAATTTACCATCTTGGAAAAGACGTTTTTCTAACGATTTGGCGAAGTTTTTCTTCCCAACTGCTTTATCCCCTGTAATAAGAATAAGACACGATTTTTGGTTATATTTTTCAGCTCGATCGTCGACATCGATCATAGATCGTTCCCATTTATAATTACGAATCATTAATCTTTCTCGATAATCATCAGTAGCGTGTTTAAGCGCTTGGGTAATAATTCCTCCTCCCCAAATTTCAAACTCATCCACAATAACAAATCGAGACGTGAGTACATTGACATGAGGAAGGTCAAAGACTATAGGAGATTTCAATTTTAGGATTACTTCGGCCACTTCATGACGACTAACTCGATCTTTTTTCATCTGTCCTAAATTAGAAGCGTCAATTACCGTTTGGACTTCTTCCAATTCCATCACAATTTTTTGGCTTCCGATTTTTACAATATACTCTTTTTGTTTTTCCAAGGGTTTATGACCCAACCAAAAGATGTTTGCCGATATTCTGGATGTTATTTCGGGTTTCGGTTGGTCTGCCCGAATCATCGTCTCTCCTCTTTTCAAGTATAGGTGATCGGTGATAGTAAACCCGGTTGAGTTGCCTGCGCCAACTGAAGATTGGAGTGGGGCATTAAAACCCTCAATCGATTTAATTGTGCTGCGCTTATTAGATGGATAAAAAAGAATATCATCCCCCACAGAAATCTTTCCAGAAATAACACTTCCTGCAATAATTCGGCGATTATCACCATTTCGGGTAAATTTATAGACATCTTGAACCGGCATTCGAAATTCCCGATCTTCGGGATCCTTTTGGGATTCAAACAAATCTAATTGATCCAATACCGTATATCCTTTATACCACGGCATTTTTTGTGAGATTGATACTAAATTTTCTCCCTCTTTGCCAGAAATGGGAATGTATGCTGTGGGTTTAATTTTGAGTTGTGCCAGAAATTCATCGTAATCTTGCTTAATCTGGGAAAATTTTTCTTCGCTATAATTATCCAAATCCAATTTGTTAATGAGTACAGCGATTTGTTTGATCCCCAACATTGCCAACATATAGCAATAGCGCTTGGAATTTTCTTGGATTCCTTCATGGGCATCAATGACCAGAAGAGCGGCTTCTGCTCGGGATGCTCCGGTGACCACATTCTTCAAAAACTCTATATGGCCAGGAGTGTCAATTATAATATATTTGCGCTTCTTTGTTTTGAAGAACACTCTGGCTGCATCAATGGTAATCCCTTGTGCTTGTTCGTCCTTGAGTGCATCTAATAAAAAGGAATATTCAAAGGGCTTTGAATTTCTTCGACAAGTTTCCTTCACCCGTTCCAATTTTCCTTCTGGTAATGATCCGGTATCTGATAGAAGTCGCCCAATTATCGTACTTTTTCCGTGGTCTACATGACCCACAATCGCTACGTTCATATGTTCATCCAATTTTTGTTGAGACATTTATTTGTTCACTCCTTTATGCTCCGGTTGGAATTACATGTATCCATCCCGACGTAGGGTTTCCAATCCGCCCCCGTCTTCTTTATCTTGATCTCGACCATCCCGTTCGGCAATAGTGGAGTATTTTCCAGAACGCAGTTCTTCGACTATCTCATGGATGGTTTTTGCAGTTGATTTTACAGGTTTCGTACACGGCCAGCATCCTAAGGATCGATATCTGGTTCCCTCACCCTTATCCAGATAGAGAGACACAATTGGTATGTTCTCTTTTTCAATGTATTCCCAAATATCGAGTTCTGTCCAATCCAACAATGGATGGATACGCACATGGGTACCGGGCGCATAATCGGTTTTGTACTGATTCCAGAATTCCGGAGGTTGTCCTTCAATATTCCAATCGTTGTTTTGATCCCGCGGTGAAAAATATCTTTCTTTTGAGCGGCTCCCCTCCTCATCGGCCCTCACTCCTACAATTATTCCAGTAAAGGGTTCGGTATTTTTATCCACGTCGTATTTCCCTGTCGTATGGTTCATCCGAAATCGTGGCCAATGTCCATTTAACGTATTTTCAAGGGCTTGAGTTTTTAGTGCTTGACAACATTCTAAGTGAGTGGCATTTCCATCGGGAAATGTTTGGTTGTTTTCCAAGGCTTTCTGGTTTTGGCCATATATCATGTCCAGATTCCATTCCATCGCCAAACGATCCCTATGTTCGATCATTTCGGGGATTTTATAGTTCGTATCAATGTGGACCAGCGGGAAGGGCACATGTCCAAAGAAAGCTTTACGTGTTAACCATAATAACACCGTGGAATCCTTTCCGATAGACCATAACATACCCAAATTATTAAATTGTGAGTAAGCCTCCCGTAAAATATGGATGCTTTTATTCTCGATTTTTTCTAAGTGGTTCATACTATTCCCTTTCTTGTGCTATACGCCTTAAAATCACAGATTCTTTTTGAATTTTCAACTACATTTCTTTGCCAACACTAGATGAAAATATTGTGGTGGCGTAGATCCCTTTTTTTGAGTTTCAAGCTTATCGATAAATTATTTTGAAACCCTCTACAGAAGATCCCGCGGGCTACTCTTCCTCAAAGTTCCAGAATTCTTTTACCATGTGGAAGTTTTTACTATATATTTCCAGTTCCTTCACTTTCCAACCTACTTCTCAATTTAGAAAAAAATATTTTAGATGATGTTTATGATTTTAATAAGGGTTATGATCTGATTGGAATTTCAATGACAGTTGGTGGTGTAAAATCTTAAAGAAAATGACTATGAATAAAGAAATGTATAATCTTGCTGAATGGTCTATCGAAATTGCAAAATCCGCCGGTGCCGACGACTGCCGGGTTGGTATCAGTAAGGAACGGTTCGTCGAGATCAGTTACCGGGATAGAAAACCTGAAAATATTAAAGAGGCATCCCGGAGAAACCTGTTTATTGAAATCTTTGTAAATGGAAGATATTCGGCTCAGAATACTTCAGACTTGCGAAAGGAATCCCTCCGTAACTTTATTTCAAATGCGGTAGAAGCAACTAAACTTTTAGCCAAAGATGCTTTTCGCACATTGCCAGATCCTAAATATTATAAAGGAAGAGCTGAATTAGATCTTGAAATACGGGATTCAGCTTATGAACAGCTTACACCCGAAGAAAGGCATAATATAGTTAGAGCTATTGAGGATGCCTGTTTAACAGCAGGGGGAGAAAAAACCATTTCAGTTACAGCTACTGAACAGGACAGACTTAGGGAATCAGTAGTTTTGACCAGTAACGGTTTTGAAGGATACAGAGAATCGACTTTCTACGTAATGGGAGCAGAAATGACAATCAAAGATGAAGGAGACAGGCGACCGGAAGGCTATAATTATGTTGTATCTGTATTGCAAAAGGACCTTCCTGAACCCAGGGATGTTGGTATAGTAACAGCAAAACGTACACTTGACCTTCTGGGCAGTAAGAAGATCAAAACAGAAACTCTTCCGG
>JABCSI010000157.1 GCA_018238965.1 Promethearchaeota archaeon | reverse complement strand
TTTGATCCATAGCTGCAACTGTTGAAATTGTTGATATTGCAGGATTGGAACCGGTAAATATCAACGAGAGCACCACTGCAATTGGAATGCTCATAGAAATCTTTTTCGTTTACATTGCAACTTTTCTCTATGGCTTTCAGCTCATTAAGGCATCAAAGATCTCCTTTCGCGGAAAATTTATTGGAGAACAGATCGAAAAACGCTTTTTTTCAAGCTTAAAGCAAATAGGGACACCAATTGCCCTCTTCAGCATTATTTTATTTGTTTTACAAAATTCTGATGGTTTTATTCTCTTCGTCTATATTTTTGGGTATCTTCTGATGGCAGCATTTATTTTTGTTATTTTCCTCCGAATCCTAGAACCCATCAGTATCTTAATTCTATTGAAGATAATTAACGCCCAAAAATGGAAAAGCCAGCGTACCGGAAATCTATGGAATTTTTGCTTGAAATTCTCTTTGAGAAACCGTTTCCGATCACGACGTGTTTCCCCTCCAGTGCAGCTAGAACCCAAAATTTCCCAATTACAACAAAATTCAAATTCCAAATCAAGATCTCAACCATCTTTCCATTCCGATACCGTACCTACAACCCCATTGCATCCACTTCGACATTTTAAATCATCCCAATCCACCAAATCTTCCCAACCCTCCCAAAGTCCTGAATATTTGATAGTTGTTGTATATGCAATAATAGCAGGAACACTCTGTTTCATAATCTATTCGGCATTTGCGATAATTAGTGGTGTTTTATATTCTCTTATTCCCGCAAATACGGAAATCACGGATTTATCTGCTGCTTCCGCCACTCCTACCTACTTGGTCGCATTAGTAACAGAAGGTTTTATTGCATTACATTCCGTTGAACTTATTATACGAATTGTGATCTTAGCTATAGGCTTTTCGATGGCACTCCGCACTCGCCTGCATTATATTGTAAGCGTTGGAATTTTTGGCAGCGTCCTTCTTCTGTACACACTCTTGACTTCTTTTCTAATATTTCATTCAATGGTAATTCCGCTATCTTTTGCCGAAAGTGCATCGTGGTTAACAGGAGTTCCAGTTATTCTCGACGTATTCGATTTTCAATTCTTTACTGTCAGAACGGGCTTTCTTACTGCCAGTTTTTCAGATAATTCATTTTTAAGGGGAATAACTGTACCCTTTACTTTTCTCAGCCCCTTTACCAACTTTATTTTGTGGGGATACTTTCTTACTTTCCTTAACAAGTCATTCCAGGTGAAATCTATCGAGAGACAGAAGAACTACGTTGAGAGGACCACCTTTTCCATGGTATCTCCCGGTAAGGTTTCGAGTTTTTCTCCATTTCTACTCAGTTTTCCCGGAACTCTTCTCCAATGCGACAAAACTTTTACCGGATTAAAGACTACAGAGATCCCATCTGTTTGCGAACATACTCGGTTTCCATACGTATTGGATACCTTAATGGGGTATCGTGAGATGCTGCTGAAGGATGTACCCCCTGATTTATTGAAGGATTCGCAGTTTATCGCATGGATGACTCAAAATCTTAAGCAATCCCACTTGAATTTATGGATTCCGGAATTCTCTTGCATTTTTGAAAGGGCTCAATTGGATTCTATATATTTATTATTCCAGGACGGAAGGAATTTGTTCCACTACCATTTTCAAATCCCGGATTCTCCACTCACCAATGATTGCGGAGACGAAGAACGCAGAATAAACGAGGCAAATTTCGACCCAAAGAACCCAACTAAACTGGCACCATCCCTTATCTCGGGGATGTTTTCCGCAATCACATCCTTTGTTAAGGAAGCGACCAATTCGGCAGACTACCTGCGGAGCATTGATTCTGGCGATAAGAAAGTGCTCCTCGAATATAGTGACGACCTGCCAATTTTCGGGGCGATTTTTTCAGATCGTGAGACGGCCCAAGTTCGGAGGGCATTGAAACAATTTCTCAAAAAATTTGGGAGACGACATCATAAATTTTTATCCCATTGGAGCGGAGATGTGAGTCCATTCAGAAAAGACGATGATCTAGTGGAAGAGGTGTTCATAGAATTTCTGTAATTTCACCTAAACAAATAATTACTGAATAGAACTAATGAATAAAACTAATGAATAAAACTAATGAATAAAACTAATGAATAAAAAAACGAATAGAAATTAATCATACAGGAAATCTATTCCCGAAGGCGTTATCAAAACAAATATCCTCTATCTTCTTTCGCTCTTTTGGCTGTGGTTGGGAGGCAGGATATCCCAAGGGAGTTATTCCAATTACACGATAAGATTCGGGAATGGAAAGCACACGTCTGACTTCCGGTTCGTCGAACCATCCAATCCAACAAGTCCCTAGCCCTTCGTTTGTCGCGGCCAGAATCATGGATTGCATAACAATGGCGGCATCAACTGGGTAATATTCCATTTTATTGGGGGCAATACCAGATTGTTCTGGCTCGATGCACACAACCAGAAAATTTGGGACAGTTTCGGTCCATTTTTGTCCGATCGTATCCTTTAACTGATTGCAAACAGCCGGATCCCGCACAACTATTACCCGTTGTCCTTGTTTATGTGCCCAAGTTGGTGAGAGTTGGGCAGCATGTAAAATGCGCTTGATCACCTCATCTTTGATTGGCGTTTCGAGATATTTTCGAATACTCCGTCGGGTTTGAAGCACTTCTGTAAAATCCATAATATGTAATTCCTCCGAGAAAAACTTGCTAAAAATGTTGATATAAATAATCTAGTTTATCGCGAGGGTAAAATAAATCTACGTATACAAGAGGTTTCGGATAACGATCTCTTTTTTAGTCTATTCCACTATAATTTATTGAGGTAAATCTTATGTTTGAATACAAAAATATTTCTATCCATTGGCTGGGGCACGACAGTTTTCTCATCCAGACCAAAGACACCAAAATTTATATTGATCCGTACGAATTATCCGGGGCATTGCTCCCAAAAGCCGATATCATCATCACCACTCATGAACACGGAGATCATTGCAATCCAGACTCCATTAATCTAATATCAACCGCCGAAACCTATTTACTGGGGCCAGATATCACCCATGAGATTTTGAAGTCCAAGGTCAATGCAAAGAAGACCATTCTCCCCTTGAATCCCCAAGGGCAACAAAAAATTGGTGAAATCACCATTTCTGCCATCCCCGCCTATAACACACACCGATTTCGCTCTCCTGGAAATCCATTCCACCCCAAGGAATCCGGACACATTGGGCCGATAATCCAGATTGACGACATCACCATCTACCATGCAGGAGATACAGATAAGATCCCCGAAATGGAAAACTTGCAACCCACCATTGCCCTTTTGCCAGTAAGTGGCACCTATGTTATGGATGCTGCGGAATGTGCTGAAGCAGTCAAGGTAATAAAACCAGAAATCACCATTCCTATGCATGTGGGTCGAGGAATCGGGAAATTGGAGGCAAGGCAGGAATTGAAGGATTTGCTTGCTGATTTTCGGGTAGAAATTTTGGAAATGGAAATCTAAGTATAAAGAATTGAAATCTAGGGTTTAAAAAATTTGAAATCTCAGATAAAGAAATCTAGGATTTAAAAATTGAAATCTTAGATAAAGAAATCTAGGATATGAAAATTGAAATCTTAGATAAAGAAATCTAGGATATGAAAATCTAAGATATGAAAATCTAAGATATGAAAATCTAAGATATGTAAATGGGGGATATGGAGATGGTTTCATTAAAAAAGTACCACCAAAATCCATCGCAACCATTTGAAAATGATTAGAAATTCGTTGATTCTTAAACGAAAAGCCCATGGGAGCGAATTGCCGAGCAAATGAAACAGTAGTTTTAAATTATGTGATGCCAATAAATTAAAGTAAGTACGATTTTTTCAATAAAATAACAGTGAAGTAGTTAACTATGGCCGACAAAGAAGCGTTATTAAATAAAATTGAAGATGGAGAATTTTCCATCTCGGATCTTCCCGAATTCTTAGAAGTGTTTAAGGAAATTTGTGATGGATCGGAGGATGTCGAAGAAGAGGTCGAGGACTGGAACAAGAAATTCCAAATAAAGATGAGCGATTCTGATGATTTTTGGTTCAAAGTGCTGGATTCTAAATTCACATATGCAATGGGAACCATCGATGACCCTGATGTTACATTAGAGATGAGCGGGGATACTGCCGCAGGCGTATTTACCGGCGAAATCGACGCCACATCAGCTTACATGAGCGGTGATTTGAAGATCATTGGCCCCTTACCAGATGCAGTCAAATTTAGAACCCTGACGGAGCTTGTTAGGGAAGAAATGGAAGATTAAGAAATAATATTCCATCCTAAAAAGTGCATTCCAGTCAATTCATATTTTTTTTGCTATTTATTTATTATTTACAATTTTTCCAGTTTTCTTTATAGTTGTGGTGATCCTTCAAAGATTTTGGGAGGAATGTAGAGCAACACTCTCACCGCATTATTATCCCTTGTTCCATTTCACATCTTGGATGTCACCCAAGCCTTGTCCCACTCCACCCCAAGAACACGAGATCGAAAATTTGGAGAATACTCTCCAACAACCAGGCAACCGCTCGTTTAGATTTTGGCCAATATTTTCGATGTCATTTCTAAGAACTTTCTTCTTCTCCATCTACTCCCTAGCACTGCCCAACTATTTGATTTATGAAAAAGATATAACACCCAGCTTGGTGGGACTCATAGGTTCGATCTCAGCCATAGCCAACATAGTTGGACCACTGGTGGGTAGAAAATTAACCAATTCCTGGGGAATCAAAAACACCATAATCCTTTCCACCGTATTGAGTTTTCTATCAATAATCACCTCCATTTTCTTCGTAATTCCTTGGGTATTACTGGTAGTTCGTGCACTTGATGGATTTGTGAACGGGTTTTTCTGGCCGAACGCAATCAATTTAGTGTCAACTTGGGAGAAACGCTACGAAACCACCTCTTCCATTGACTTTCTAAGACGGTTTAATAACTCATGGAATTTTGGGCTAATTGGGGGCTATATTTTCGGTTATGTGTTTGTGCAATATCTCGGAAGCGATTTAACGGTACTATATATCTCGGCAGGGTTTGCCTTTCTCATGATTCCATCGGCACTCTCTTTAGAGCGCTGTAATGATTTTTCGGTTATCAACAATAGGGCAGTGGTTCTCCAAGATTTCAAACTGAAGACGAGCAATTATGATCCGGATAATCCTAAGGACCCCTTAAAATCCAAGGAAATGGAAGATCCAAGCGCCATTGGAGGAAAATACAAGCTGGCGGCTCTACCCTTAATTTTGGCCTATGGGGGAATATTCATTTATGCATCGGCCAAGTCCATTATCAAGTTTACGATCCCCTATATTTTCAAATACGATGGTATTGACTCATCGTGGGTTTATTTTGTTGTCTTATTTCAACAAATTATGCAGATCACCGGCTTGAATATTATGAGCCGATTATCTACCAAGAAAAAAGGGTACTTTATCGGATTGGGCATCTTAATTTCGGCCACAACGATGATGCTATTCATGCCCCACTCGATAATATTCGGATTACTGGTTATATTCACTGGTGTAGCAGTGGGTCTCATGCAAGGCGTAACCCAGCGAATCATTATGGATTACACCAAACATCGGAATACAACCAAATACTCAATGTGGAATGAAATGTTTACCGGCGTAAGTTTCGGGATCATGCCCACCATTGCCGGATTTCTGCTGGAAATCGATATTATTTACGATTTTGTATTCCTGTTAGTGGTTCTGGTTAGTGTAGGGGCGATTTTGTTGCGATCTTCCCATCGCTATGTAAAGAAATTTGAAGCACGGGAAGTAACCGCAACTTCCGATGAAAGCTAGATACATTTGCATGAGTGCGGAGAAATGGAAAAAAATTGTTATATACTCCAACGCCCAAGTATATAATTGATTGAAATGGGATCGAAACCGGAATCAAACCACATTACGCTGCATGTCATCCTTCAAAGCATAATGTTCGTATTTTTCTTCCAACTCCTTACAGATCTGATAGAAGCGATATATATGCTAGATCTTCTTAACACGAGCTTGGATGAGAAAGTCTTAGGAATTTTAGCCTTATTTTCACCGATTTTACTGATAAATCTCGCAGTAAAGAGACGTGTATTGAACAAACCAAAGTTTAAAAAATTTCAGAAATTTCAAAAATTCACCACACCCAAATTTATACAACTGGTATTTGGGGGAATAGTGTTGATCTGTCGGCTGCTGGATCCCCTCGTAAGCACAGGGGTACGTATCCTTGTGGCGGGGATTGGCGTGGCTATGTATCTCATCTATTTCTTTGAACTATTTGATCAGCCTATCCCCCTATATCGTGAACGGGGAGGACAAATTCTCGGAACAGCTTTACTCTTCAGTAACCTGCTGTTAATCTTGTTTCGAACACTTAATTCCACAATAGATATCTCAATGTATAAAAATTTTCAAGTAATTGGATGGATCATGATAGGAATCGCCGGATACTTGTTAATTCGATTTTACAAGGAACCCCACACATCGGATTCAGCAGATCCCCAAAGCGTTTCACCTCCGGATCTCCCCCTCTATAAGGGATGTCGTGTTATTCTGTTATTGATCGGTGTTTTCAGCATCCTGACTTTCATTTACTTCACGTTCGAGAGTCCCACCGTCTATACTCGATGGACCGAGGGTAATTACACCATGATCATTGGCTTGTGTACTTTGATGATGGCGGTGACGGCTTTTATCCTACTGATTAAACCCGAGTTGCTTCAGAAACTTACACCACGCATACTCTGGGGCTGGAATGGAATCTTTCTGGTGAGTTTTCTGATGATGATCCTCATCCATCGGGTGTCATTCCCCACAGATATGAATTCGGTGAGGATCGTGTATCCAACGCAATGGTACGGGCAAATTCCTCTGGTTCTTATGCTCCTGCTGTGCCCGATTATCTATTTAGATTTCACTTTGCTCATTCAACGATTATTCCAAGGACAACTCCGATTCCGCTGGATATTGGTAGGATTTCTCGCTGGGGGATTGCATATGGTGATTCTCATCTTTATTATCATATTCACGCAGATCTGGGGATATGTGGAAGAATTGGGCTCAAATTATTTCCGAAATCTATTCTGGCTACCGTTTCTGTTGATCATTCTGGGATTTTTCATTCCAATGTTGCTGGCAAATATCCCTATCAAAAAATTCCCCCCTATATGTGCTAAATCCTCTTCCAAAATTATGGCATGCGGGATTCTAATCTTTCTTGTTTTGGGGAGTTTCATTGGGGCATTGCTCATTTCGACACCTCCCACACCCCCGTCATCGGAAGGGATCCATACATTAACGATCATGGCGTTCAACATCCAAATGGGAGTGAATGATACCGGAGATAAAAATTATGATGCCCAATTACGATTAATTCAAGAATTGGATCCAGATATTATTGGCTTTCCGGAAAGTGAAACGGCCAAAATTGGCACAGGAAACTCTGATGTTATACGATATTTCGCCGATAAACTGGGATACTTTACCTACTATGGCCCAACGACGATTACTGGCACTTATGGTACAGCTTTATTATCACGCTATCCGCTGTTTAACATGAACACAATTTTCAGCTATAGCGATCAGGACGAAATCGGAACCACCCGAGCCCAAATTCAGGTTGGAGGTAAGACGTTTACATTATTTGTATGTCATCCGGCAGGATCTAACGATGCCAAACTTGCCCATACCAATGCAGTTCTTGAGAGTGCATCCGGTCTGCCCAATGTTATCTCTTTCGGTGATTTTAACTGGCGGGAGAATTCCACGTGTTATAATATGACCACCGCTACGTACGAAGATACTTGGAAGGTCAAATGGCCGAGTGGTGTTGAAGAAGGCTTAAATATCACGAAACGGATCGACTATGTGTTCGTATCACCTGGATTTACTGTGCTCGATGCGCGCCATATTCCAGCGCCAGAATCCCAAACGGATCATCCCGTGTATTGGGCTACGATAAGCTGGTAAAAAAATTGAATTAAATTATCTGAGTCTCGGTTTAGATGACCACTGACTGATGGATATTCAATCTTTTTTCACTTTTAGATTATATGTTGATAATTGACTACTGATTTAAAGGATAGGCTTCACTACAGATGCAAGCATCTTTCGTTTGCAAGATTTTATGGGGTTATTAATATAGAGGCAGATTATCTGGATAATCTGATGGTATTGGTGTAGTGGTTGGTGGTTTAGTGGTTATTTAGATGAGTATAATGCAGGAAAGTTCACTATCCCTTAGTGAACGTAATTTGTGACTTGAAATCATCAATTTTTAACTATGGCATAGTGACAATCACCTAGTATTTCTTAGCATTGTTAAGATATCATGGAAAAATGATGAAAAAATAATCAGAATGGTTAATCTCAGATATCTACTAAGATAATGGATAATCAACCAGTCAGATTTTAATCAATTATAAAAAAAAATTCTCAGAAGATCTTTACTCTTCCTTTTTCATATACTTCCCTATCGCAAAAACAAACACTCCGACAGCTGCAAGCACTAAACCACCAATTAATTGAAGAGAATTATACATATATACATTTACGCTGTCAATTATATGGGTTGGTGCCACGAAAAAGGTTTGCAGAGATAAAATAAATCCTGGAATTATCAATACCGCAGCCATATTTCCGGATGCAGAAACAGTTTCGCCGTCATCTTCAGTTAATGCCTTTTTAATTCCTAGCAAGAAAAGCAATATTAAGATGATTGCATAGATAAAAGTTCTTAGAATAGATGGTGTTCCCCAACTTAATATCCATGATGGAATTAACCCACTTACAAACCCAACTGCATTCGTAATAAGGAAGCCCATATAAGCCCATTCTTTCTTCTTTATTATTGCCCAAACCATTACGCCCGAAGCAATTCCAGCAAGATAAGTCAGAGAGGTTGTGATATACCAAAGCCATTGAAATTGATTAATGATAAAAAGAGAGCTAGTCGGATCAGTTGTAGGGTAAATAATAGTTGGGAAAAATGTACTAAAACTTGATCATTCAAACATTGATGACCTCATAATCAAGAAGTTCGTCACCCTCAAGATTCTTAATAACTGATAAGGTGGAATAAAGATAACGAATCTTAAATTAAATTGAATGAAAAATTTGTGAATTGCACCCACTTTCAAAAAAAGTGCAAGATGGTACTGTTTTCTCTGAAATCAAGACGCAGATGATACGGATAGCCGCCTAGGTGGATTTAA
>JABCSI010000156.1 GCA_018238965.1 Promethearchaeota archaeon | reverse complement strand
ACACCAAGCATACTCCGGTGATGATCATAAGGAATGGCATTATCATGCAAATTGTGTCAATAGTCGCACTATGGATGTCAAAGAACATTGGAATCGCCCAAAGAAAGTCGGTGGTAAACATTAAAATACCCGCAACGGACATCATTGATCTCGGTCCTAAATGACCTTCATCCATAATCGGCAAGACGATTATTAGTAGTGTGCTCACTAGTTGCACCGTGACAATGAGGATGTCTGCGATTAATTCCCAATCAGTCAAAATTTTGGAATAGTTATCACATCGGACCAAATAGAATGCCACAGATAAGACCACGATACCCCAGCTATAAAACATCCCTGCTTTTTCCGATTTAGTAAAAAGAAGTCCAGCGGCGATAAATCCCGGTATCAACAGCGGTAATATTGTCAAGATCACACCAAACGTACTTGATGGAACACCTCCGTCAACAACTAATAGTCCTAAATAAGTTCCTCCGGCAATCAAATTATGATAGAACACCCAAATACCCAGTAAAGACAATGCCCACATCAAAATTTGTTTCTTCCGATTATTAATATAACTCGCAAAAAGTATCATCCCAAATATCAAACCGAAAAGGGCAAAGATCCAAATAAACGATTCGGACCATCTGTAATTTCCGACATCCCACCAAGGAGTCTCGGGAGGTGGTGCTGGTTGTAAGAACATTATTTATTCACCTCAACGGTAGTAATCAATGCTTTCGATGGATTAAAGTGCTTAAGGATAAAACCTCCACTTAACATTGAAACTCCAAAACCTAATGTTGCCAAAGCACCAATAGATTGAACCTGAACCACTTCCATAAGGTTCACACCTGTAACAGTATGAGCACTAGCCATGAAAGATGTTCCGAGGAATGATACTAATGAAAGCCAGAAGAAGAAGATAGACATAATCATTAGTTGTTGAGCAACACCACCTATGTTGAGATCGGATGCTACAAAATTGTCGACACTCTTTTTCACCGGAGGGATCACCAACACAATCAATACAAGAAAATTAGCAAATACCCTTGCCCAATGAGGCGATCCTATCGCAAATTCTGTTCCGCCAGCTTCCGCTTTTGCCAAATCTGAAATAAGTGCTGGTGCTAGGCCCATTGCAAAAGAAACTGCACTGGTAATTAAAGCCATTAAATAGACGCCTTTCTTCTGTGTTAAAAGAGCAAAAATTATATACCCCCAGAAAAAGGCACCAATCCAAGTTACTATATTGCTTAATCGAAACAACAAGAGATTATCTATTACATATGGATAAGCCGGTCCTGGGTAAAACACCGATCTTGTACTTGCATCACCGTAGAGCCTGACATCATTCCATGTAACACAAATCGCTCCATATGCACTAAGTAACTGAGTCGCTGCAGTTATGGCAATAAGAGCAATTAGGACAAATGCTGTTGTTAATTGAGATCTTTTAAGTTTCATATTTTTTTAACCAACCTAATTTTTTTTATTTCTGTATAAAAATAAGAGTGCATCAATCATGAGATAATAATCGACTGAACTAACCCTTATTTAATCTCAACCTTTTTTTATATAAGGCTTCCTAAATTTTAATGTCAATTATGAGTAGAACTGGGGATCATCGACTAAATATTTATAACACAAGGAGATATAAAGGCTGAATTCCTATTGTACATAGAAATCATGCCCTCGATCTCACCTATATTCAGCTATATACCGCATCATTACCAAACTATTCTAATTGATGGACTAAACAATTCGATGGAGCAAATTCATCAATGCATTGAAGATTATATCGAAGATAATCCACTAAATCCAGATGCACACTATGCTAAACAAGTATTTCTGATATCTATTCTTCACAATTGCTTCGGGATTAATTTTGGGAATTTCTATTTCATACTTTCCTCTGATAGGGCGCAATATCTTAAGAATTTTATAAAAGATTCGAGAAATTACTTGGTAAGTCGATCTTGGGCATATAAACAAGCCAATATCCTTCAAACAACACATAATGCAATAATTCAAGATTTTGCAGCTGCTCTTCAAGATTATTTCTACTGTAAAGTAGGTGATATGGCCAGAGAGCGAATTAATATCCAAATGCATGGAATTCGGCAAAAGATAACTCCACCTGCTGAATGCTTCTTTGGATTAGTCCCTCCTTCCCAAATCTTTCCAAAAATCTCGGTCTTTGAGAGAGGTCGGCTAATGCCATTTTTTAATGCCATGATTTTTCAACACATACAGCATATTTCGAGCATTGAGGAGGTTGTTGGAAACCTAAAAGCAGTTGAATTTCATGATAATCAACTTTGTTATCGATTAGCAGGACAAATTGGTTTTCTGTATCGACCACCTAAGCTTGGGGATTTTTATTTTTTTTTCGGAAAATTGAAGCCAATTTTCAAAATTATCAATCTAGAATTCAACAATTATCACATTCAATCGGTATATTAGACATTACCATCATTTCCGTTGATGGGAGTAATATTCCTATGGATAAACGTGATTCTAGCGGAACATATGGAATCGGATCGAGAGGGTCATTTTTCGGTCAAAAAACATCAATTACATGCGGGTGCAATTGTGTTCCGTTAAATTCTGAAACGAAAAGCGGTAATACCTCCGATATTGCGCTATTTCATGATACTATCGCACCAGTTTTCCAGCTATCCCAAGCGACAAGCGAAAAAATTTGGATCATTACCTGTGATGCAGGATATTCTTCAACTTACTTGATTGATGATGTCAAAAATGCGGGATCAATACCCTTCTTTGACATAAATCCAAGAGCATCCAAACGATTAAAGGCGCTAAAAGATGCGGTTACTCAACTACAAGAGTTTTCGAAGATTGCGATTAGGTATGGATTAACTTTAGAGCAGCGTAAAAAGTGGATTTCAGAAATTAGAGATTTTGAGTTAAAAAATTACGGGAAACTTAATCTGGACATGATGGAGAAAGAATTAAAGAGAGTTTTAAAAAATTGGGCAGATTATGCTCGATATCATGGTCTGTCAGCAAAAGAACAGCAAAAAGAATGGGCTTTACGGAAAAAAATAGAGGCTCGCAGGCGCGATATACGCTTTCATGGAACAATTGATGAAAACAAGATTGATTGTACCCTTATCATGCAAGGAACTATTGAATGGTTTCTCGTTTACCATATTCGGGGGCAGAATGAAGGTATAAATGGGATCTTGAAAAAAAAGGGCCCTATTATTGGGGATGGACAACATACTTCTTGGTTGAGAAGAACGAAAATCGTTAGAAATAGAATTCAATCCGAGATAGCACTAATTCAAACAAGTGCAATAGTATATTACTTAGTTACAGATAAATTAACCAATCCGATGTTTAGGATATATCATTGGAGCGTGTCTTTTTTTATTATATTTTTCGTGGAAGATTTAGTCGAATATCCCCCATAGGTTGGATGAACACACAAAATAGATGAAAGCCTTTGAATGCTCCTTTATCGACAATATACATGGTTTTAGAACAGAAAGGCAAGGTAGTCAATCTTTTTCTTATCGATAGTTAAGTAACCATGCAGATATTATCTCATTCTTCTTTTCGGATTGTTTTTGTGGGTAAAAATATGAAAATCTCACTAAAATGTAACCAAACAGTTTACTATCACAATTTTGGCTTTTTGTTTGGAGGAGATGATGATAATTCTCCCGATGGGGTTAAATGACACACATGGTTATACAATTTTTTTCATCTATTTCATTCATTTCATTCATTCTCCATTTGTGGGAAATATATCACCACAATCCAAGTGTGGAGGGATCACATTTTTCAATTAACCCGTACTATTGCTTCTTAGTATAATGGGATATGAAAGAGTATGATAAGAAATGATAGGATGTAAGATAAAATGAATAATGAGAGATGGATATTAATAACCGGCGCCAGCACCGGAATCGGGCGCGCGTCCACCGAATATTTGGCCACCAAGGGATTCAAAATCTTTGCGGGGGCCCGAAAAGATAAAGATCTTAAAGCATTGGATAAAATTCCAAACGTGAAATCCATTAAATTGGATGTAACAATAGATGCGGATGTGGCGAATGCATATTCCACAATAAGCGAAAATAGATCGGGTCTATACGGGCTCATCAATAATGCAGGAGTAAATTTTCCAGGTCCTTCGATGGAGATGACAGTTGAGGAATTGACAATTCCATTTCAGGTGAATTTTATGGGAGTTCATCGACTTACGCGAGCTTTGTTTCCCTTTATACTTAAGTCTAAGGGAAGAATTATCAATATCAGCAGCATTAATGGATTCCTTGGCTTACCCTTCAATGCCCCATATTCAATTTCCAAGTTCAGTATTGAAGCTTATTCGGATTCCTTAAGACGGGAATTATATCCCCATGGTGTAAAGGTTTCGGTTATAGAACCGGGCATTATCAATACCGGAATGTGGAAAAAAGGAGAAGATCAAGCAGAAACCCTGATAAGCACAAAAAAGGACTCCGTGTTTTATGATGAGGGAATCAAATTTATGAATTATTTTAAAGGAATAGGAAATAAGGAGGGAATTCCCGCACTCAAAATTGCCAAGGCATTGGAAAAAGCCCTAACCGCTAAGAACCCAAAAACCCGATATTTGGTGACCGAGAACAATCTACGCTATTGGTTTGTCAAGAGGATGCCCGATTGGCTATTAGACTTGATATTGAGAAACCAATTTTAACCAATATTTTTTAATGTTGGAGGTAAGTTGTAGGAAATTGAAAGAAAATGTAGGAAAATCTATTTTATGCGGAATTTGATTTCACATGATGCTGGAAAATTATGAAAATGCGGCTCCACACACCCTTGAAGCCCTAGAAAATCTTCGCAGTTGGGATATGATGGAATGGTATGTGGTTCCCATCCTCGGGATCATCTTCTATATTTCCGTAATTGAAATCCGGAAAGCCCGCAAGAATAATAATTGGGATCCCATTTTTTGTGTTTTGACAATTCTGGGCATGGTTTTTTTCAATGAGACCTGGAATAGTTGGGTATGCTGGTTTACGGGAAAATCCGCTATTTGGACCACTCCAGGGGATACCGCCTTTTTGATTATGTTTGGGATAAATTTTGAGATCCTTTGTCTCTTTTTGGTTAATGGATTTATGTATGGAAATTTAAATAACAAGAATGAGAAGGATAAAAACACTAAAATCCTTGGAATTCCCAATCGTTGGTTTTATGGATTGGTTCTCGCGGGCACTTCGGTAATAGTTGAACATTTTCTGAACCGTGCCGGATTGTTGGTCTGGTACTATTCCTTTTGGGACCATAGTTTTATTGGGTTTTGGCTAATTCTGTGGATTGGATATTTTTTGTTTTACCTGGCGTGTATTTTGGTGTTGAAGCTCAAAACAAAGAAAAAGAAACTCATCGCTATTTTTGGGATTTATAGCGTCCCCGCAATTATGAATATTATTGCTGCATTGGTTGGGATGGTATATTGATAATTTCAATTTGCATATAAACAAGGTTAAATTATTCGTTGTATATTAGTAAAGCCCAGTACATGCCCAGTAAAAAACTCAATGGGGATAAAACCAATAATTAAATAGTCAACTATCCTCAAATTAATACGTAGGGTTTTCAATAGTGAAGCATATCAAAGAAACCGGGACTATAGAAATCTTTTGTCCATATTGTAAAGATACTATACATTTTAGCATTCCCAAAGATTTTTTGGAAGCAAAACGCAACTACTATCCTTTTTCCTTCCGATACATTCATGGCCGACCCCCCCATTCCGTAACGCTATATATTGACAAAATGGGGACTATTCGAGGGTCAGACTTTTGTGATTCAATTTCATTATCCGAACAAGTGATTGAATCCCTTCTGGAACAACATCTTACAATTTCCAAAGGAGAATTAAAGAAAAAACATGAAATACCAAATAATTTTGTTCCAAAAATAAATAACGAAACAATTAAGCTAGCAAAACATTATTTTGATACTTTTCAGTATCAGGAAGCTTTGACACTCATAATTAACTATGATAAAGCCCACACACTCTCTTTGGAAGAACAATTGGCATATTTCCTCTTAGAAATTGAATTATTTTATTCATTAGCTTGGTATCAAGATGCATTGAAAGCTGCAAAATGGGTTTTTCAAAAGAGTGAAGAAATTAATAACATCCTCACAATGTTGGATGCATCCTTAGCAATAGGAAAAGCAAGTTTACGTCTTGGCGATAATAATGCCAGCTTTGAAAATATTTGTCTTTCCGAACAATTACTTGAAAAGATCGTCGATCAACCGGAAAATGTGATGGGAAAAAGAAAAATCGTCCTACATTATAATAAAGGGAGATATTTCTGGCAGACGGGAGAATTGAGAAATGCATTAGATGAAGCATTTGAACAGCTGAATTTAAGTCAAAAATTTGGTCGACAACAAGATATCGCTTTAGGATATCACTGTGTAAGCCTTTATTATCTAGAAACGGGATATTATCAGGAAAGTTTGGAATTTTCGAAATTGGCACTAGAAATAGGAAGAAAACTCCAAGATAAAATGCAGATGGCCCGATCCTTAAACAATATTGGAGAAGTTTACCGATTTAGAGGAGAACTTAACTTAGCATTAGAAAATTATCAAGGAAGTTTGGTATTAAATGAGGAAATAAATGATTTGCGCGAAACATCAATCAATTTGGCCAATATTGGATTAATCTACTATGAAAACCGGGAGCTCCAGAAGGCTGCCGATTCTGTACTGAAAGGTCTCCAAATTATTGAAAAAGTAAATGATGACGTATTTTTAGCAGAAATTTATTTAATTTTATTGCGGATCAAATTAGATCAAAGTGAAATAGTAGAAGCCCAGTGGTATTTAGATAAAATACATATACTTAATGAGAAGTCAGGTTTGCTTCGCATAAGATATCGTCTCTATTTGGGAAAATCTTTAATATTGAAACAAAAGGGTGATCTTAGAAGTTGTATCGAAGCCCGAATTAGATTGGAAGAACTTTTAAAGGAAAAAACTGCCGAAGGTGAATTACTGCTTCTTGCTTTAGGCAATAAATGTTCCATTTTGGTCAAGGAGCTGGAATTAACCCACGAGAATGCAATATTTGATGAAATTTCCACCATTATTTCTAGATTATTAAAAGTTGCCCGAGAGTTAAGGAATTATCCTTTAATTGTTAAAATATATCTCCTTCAAGCAAAACTGGCACAATTCCAATTTAATTTTGAAGAAGTTCACTTAATTTACAAAAAAGCCACAGATTTTGCCAATTCTTACAACCTAACTAATTATGCGAATAAAATTTCTGATGAATATGGGATATTCAAGCAAGAATTTAGCAAATGGGCCGAATTAAAGGAAATTAGCCTACCGATAAAAGACCGATTTAGTCATATTTCTTTTAAAGAGACTCTTTATTCAATAGCATTTTGAACCAAGAAAATATCAATTATATTGTAAATATGATAAAACAGTCATAGATCTTACTGAAACATGAACAATTCTTAAATATCTTTAAGTTAAACTATAATAAAATGGCGAAAGGAAAATATTTTGCACTATCAGGTTTATTTTGTCTGTTAACCCTGTTTGTTACATTCTTGATGTATTGGGTAGCTTATGAAAGTACTACGGAATCACTACGCAAGACGGTGCCCGTATTGTTAGCTGTTGTTACCTTAGGGTTTTGCTGCGCAGGAGTATCTAATTCCGATTAAACTTGATAAAATATTCTAATTGGTAGGTCTTTCAATATTGACGTTCTCTTAAACAATCAACCAATTCGGGATATTTTGACCCCAGATGTATGGAAAATTGAATTAAGGCTGAATTTTTTATCATACAGCCAAAGTGAAATTAGTCTTTTTTTCTTCTTCTAAATTCTTTAATCAAACCAATCCTAATAGAGTTCCATCTAACCTAGTTTATGAAAATTTTGCTAATGATTGTGTAAATTATTTAAATATGTTTCTGGTGATTTGATCATTAATCATCATTTTGTGTACAGTGTAATGGAAACATATATAAATAAAAATTATTTTTATATAAATTGGTTTTCCAAAATCCCAATCATGATGCCTAATCTCGTTTTCTTCTGCTGAATTCTTTAATCACACCAATCGCGGTTGCAAACATAAATATTGTGAGCAAAACCATCAAAGATAATACCACGATTGCCCCGATCGTTGTAGTTTGATCCCAAGTAGATGTAATTGCCATCGAAAATTCACCGCCTGGAAAAAACCCCGGAATAATAATTTCCATAATAATCCCTGCAGGGATGGATATTCCGAATAAGAGAGAGCTGATCAATAAAAGGGCCAGATAAAATGAAGATCGATACTGATATCTTGACATAAAATTTCTTATTATCTGTCCAATTTAATTTTTTTTTCTTGGAAATTTCCACTATACTACTCTCAACTTATCGGCGAAACACGACAAAGATTCCCCGATATTTATTCCCGCTTATTTCTGATTTAGATTAATAATGTACCTGCGTTTTTTGTAAAGAAAACAGAAAATATTTTAAGAAATTTGAAGTAAGTAAATGGCGCCCCGACCGGGACTCGGACCCGGGTCGAGGGAGATCTGTTATTTTTCCAAAAACGGAAAAATTTGACAGTCCCCCATGCTGACCGCTACACTATCGGAGCAAAAAGGATAGATCAAAAACATCAAACTTTTGATGAATTAACCTAAGATTCCCAATGCCCGATCCTATTAAAAATTTTGGGAAGTGGGGGGACGTAAAGAATCGTATAAGTAAATCCATCCGAATTCAAAGGTCAAACTATCCCCAGAAAAATCTCATTCTGGTAAAATAGAATCTTGTATGTATTGCTGTAATGTT
The DNA here is from genome assembly GCA_018238965.1 of Promethearchaeota archaeon. Classification (GTDB taxonomy): domain Archaea; phylum Asgardarchaeota; class Lokiarchaeia; order Sigyniarchaeales; family Promethearchaeaceae; genus Harpocratesius. Next base: position 409 of record JABCSI010000156.1, on the reverse strand, counting down.
GGAATATCCGTTTTCAATGTTTTCCAAACTAAATCGAAATCTACTCCAAAATATTGATGAATGAGTTTATCTCTCATTCCTGCAATTTCCTTCCAAGGAATAACTTTATGCTCTTTTATCAAATCTTCTGAAAGATTCTTGGTCGCTTCACCAATAATTTCTAATTGACGGATAACAGCATCATGTATCATTGAATTTTTTTGAAATAAATCGAAATTCACATTTACAATATAACCGTTTATCTTAGAGATAGCATCTAAAATGTGCTTTATGTAAAATTTATCAGATTTCACCGTTAACAAAAGTCAACAAAAACTTGGACATTTCTAGACTTTTCAAAATGGTTAGAGTCTCGAGGTTTAAATATCACAATTCGATGAATAGATTAGACTTGGTTTTTTCATTATTG
>JABCSI010000014.1 GCA_018238965.1 Promethearchaeota archaeon | reverse complement strand
TTGTGGTGCCATAATCCGGAATCAATCCAGCATGAAATTGCAATTCAGTGGTTTGCAACCAAATGTATCGCTTGTGAGGAATGTTTGCAGGTCTGTACCACAAATTCACTACATTTCGAAGAAGGCCTATTGAAAATCAACAGAGAAACATGCGAAGCATGTGGATCTTGCGTGGAAGCTTGTCCTACTACCGCTCTAAAAGCAAGTGGGCAATGGTATTCGGCTGAAGAAGTACTTCAAGAAATTTTGAAGGATAAAGCATATTATGATAAATCCAATGGGGGAGTCACTTTTTCAGGCGGCGAACCAACTCTCCAAGCCGAATTTTTGGTCAATCTGCTCCAGGAATGTAAAAGCCATGGAGTTCATACGGCCGTTGATACATGTGGGTTGGCATCTCAAAAAACCTACCAAAAAATCTTTCCCTATGTTGATCTCTTCCTGCTCGACATCAAGGAGATTGATCCACAACGGCACCTCGAGTATGCTGGAGTAAACAATAAAAAGATTTTAGAGAATATTCAATGGCTGGCCCAGAAAATTGAGCTAGAAGGGAAAGATAATATATCCCCGAAGAAGCAAATGTGGATTAGGACCCCGATCATTCCCGGATATACTGCACGGGATGAGAATGTAGTCGGAATCGGTCAGTTCATAGTTCAAAATTTGAATAATGCGATTGAACGTTGGGATCTCTTGGCCTTTAATAACTTGGCATCCGCAAAATACGAACGATTGGATCTTGATTGGCCCCTTAAGGAGACGGTCCTTCTTACAAAGAATCAAATGGAACATTTCCACCAACTTGCATTACAGACGGGCGTAAAATTGGTTGAATGGGATGGTTTGACACAGAAAACGTAATTAAATAATTATATAATTTATAGATATTTTCTTAGGATTTTTTCAAAAAAAATGAATACAAAATAAGAAATTAGTAAAAATGAAAAGTGAAAATTATGAAACAAACACCCAAATGGAATGATGAAATCCATTCCGATGATGTAACTTTTACACATACCGAAATCATGGCAAAATTTATTGCCACAATCGATCCGGACGGTTATCCCCATCTTACTTTTATTACATCCACTAAAGCGATATCTCCAAAAATAGTGAAATGGGGTGCATTTACATATGGAAACAGTAAGAGAAATGTGAAGAAGAATCCAAAACAAGGTATTCTCTGCATGTCTGCAGCTATGCCGTTCCAATTCTTACAAATAAAGGCTGATTTTGATTATCTGTCTATGGATGGATCAGATGCGGCAGATTTTAATCAGATGAGTATGTTTAGGTATAACACCTACATGAGGATCGACCGTATCTTTTTCAATACTGTATATAGAGCCCGAAGAATTCGGGATATTTCTTTATTGGGAATTGTGGGCGGAATTCTCGCAAATCTTAATCCATTTCGTAATCGTGGAAAAACTGGAGTCCCTGAAAACCGCCTAGAATCCGTGGGAAATCGCTTATTCCAAGGGATGGTTTTTCCCAAGTTCATAAGCTACATTGATTCCGACGGTTATCCCATCATTATTCCTTGTTTTCAAGCGCGTTCTGTTGAACGAAAGCGGATTGTATTTCCCCTGAGCCAATTTAAGCAAGATCTACTCCAAATTCCCGAGGGTGCCAAAGTAAGTGTCTTCGCTATGGATTTCGAAACGGTCAACCAAATGGTTCAAGGCAAATATTTAGGCATCGACCATAAACTGGGAATCATTGATATTGAGCGTGTTTATAATTCAATGCCCCCTAAAATCGGGGAATTATATCCAAATAAAGCAAAAAAGCAAAAAATTTCGGAATTCCCTCAATTAATTTAACGGAATCCAATATAATTTTTTTTCATTAATTCTATTTATTATTTTGAAGTAAGGGTTCAATGGCTTTACGGACTTCATCTACAGAAGCACTGTCTTCAATCGTGGAAATGTCGCCAATATCGTTCCCTTCTGAAATAGATTTGATAATTCTACGCATTACTTTGCCTGATCGTGTTTTGGGTCCTAATTGCATTAAAATTTGAATAGGAGGAAAAATGTAAGATGAGAAAGAATCTCTTAAAAAAAAAAATCAAAAACCTTACTTATGGGGCTGGAACTGGATTTGAAACGATTACATCCTCTACATTTTCAAAGGCTTGATCATTTGTGATAATATGTCGCACACCATGCACAGTCATTGAATGAATGATGGAAGCATCTCTCCCTCCAATTGAAGTAGTAGTTCCATATTGATGCACAATTTCTAAAACCTGCTTTAAATCCGGAAGCTGCAAGATATCATATCGAATTTCAAAAAACGGATATTTTCCGCTCAGTAATAATCCCGCAATCTTATACCCTTGCTTTCCCTTTTTTTTGATTAAGTGATGAATTAATTCGATGATCACAAATTCATTGACTAAAAACCCATTTTCAATATTTAAAATCAACGGATCTAAAAATTTTTTGACTCGGTGGTGATGTTTGGAAGTCTGTACAAAATACCACCACAAAATATTAGTGTCTAAAAAATATTGCGTCATTTCAATCCTCTATTTGTTTGACCCAAATCTTTTTAGGATTAATTTCTTCGTGATCATCGAGCGTGATGGATCCAGAAAAGGCTTGAATAAACTCTTTGCGTAAGCCCTTGTCCGCGAAATTATCTTGATTGAGAATTTTTTTGAGAAGATATTGGTAATCTTGAATTCCTACTTCAAAGATGATTTCCAATAAGTCCTTTTTGGTCAGTTTTTGTTTGGTATCCAAATAGATTTGGGCCAAAAGAAGATCCAACTCATCATGGCGAGTAAATTTAATCGTACTCATAGTAACCTAGTAATTTAGTGACTCGATGACCTAATAAATTTTCGTCCTACAAAAAAAATAATTGCAATTTTATTCACAGTTATTTCTTAACCTAAATTACCAAGGAACATCCTTTTTATTGATAAGATAGCCAACCCAATTAGCTAAACCGGTTAGGATAGGAGTCATAATTAACATGAAAATCCAATAATACCACTTCAAGGGAAACCAAATTAGTGCGATTAACCCGGACACAATAATGAAATCATTTTGATCCCAGAAGAAAAATGCTTCCCCGCGTTTATGTTTTTTCCGTCGCTTAAAGAAACTTCCGAGAGCATCACCGATAGGACTTCCCAAAGAAATAAATATTTGGCTCAGCCAGAAGGATTTTGGGTCGAGACCTGCAGAAATAAAATTCATAATGTAATCCGGGGTATAGAATGTTAGTATCCCATATTCTTCCGCAGCCGCTATCAGAATAAAAATCCACCAACAAATAGCTGCGCTTACCAATGCCCCGGCAATCCATCCTCCGATAAACCCATTCCAAGATTTACCCTCTCCCAAAATTCTCTCTCCATCTTTATGATACCGGCCACCGTCTAATGGATAACGGGGGATTCCTTTGATTTTTCCAAACATAACCATCATCCCGTTTGTTATGAAGGCTGGGACTAATACAAAGAACGCAAGCCCCATCACGATTAAGGCATCTAATAGGGTATATATAATCGCCCAAATGAGCAATGTCGCCAGAAGAATTCCCACGAAAATGAGTACAAATCTTCTCTGATTTTGCCATTCTTTGGGATCAATGTTTGGATCGTCTTTAACTCTACGCATTAAACACTCAACATACTTGGAAAGTTCGGATGGTTTTTTTAGTTTTTTATCCAGAAAAATTGATCCGTCATCTTAGCAATAAAATTCCGAATCAATATCCATTAACTTGCCCAATTGATCAAATTTGAAGACGTGAAAAAAGATCGGTGCTATGGAGTCAGAGGGTCAACTTCATGAAGAAACTTATAATTAGAAATATGTTGAACTTTAGCGGTATCGTCGGCTAATTTCTTTACCAACAAAAAAACACCAATTCCAATAAATAGAATATTATACATTCCAATGGACCAATCAAAACCATAAATCTCAATATAAACAGCAAAAAGCGAGACACAATAAAGAAAGTTAAACAAACTACTATGACGTTTACTACTTTGGTCAAAACTTCCTTCTGTAATTTCTTTTCCCAAATCCCATACAATAAGTAGCATGAGTAAAATTGTTTTTGAGATATTTAACAGATTGAAATTAAGTACAACGAAATCATCTTGATTTGAGAAAGCTTGATAAAAATCATACGCTATTGGAATAGTCATTATTTTTAATACCAAAAACACCCATATCATCATCGATTTTAAATTATGATGAAAAGGATCTTTTCTTTTTCGGATTATCAATAATATAATAATTATCGTTATTGTAACTAGAAAATCTGCCAACTCCCAAAATAAAATTCCCAATTCGATCTGTTCATCTATATCCACAAGCACAAAAAGGAATAGGTAATTTTGTGCCAATGTGAAGATAATTAAGAGGATGATGAACACAAGTCCCGGTTTCTTAATTTTATAAGTCCTAAGTCCCATGTTAAGACTTTTTATTATCGGTGTGGCTTTTTGTAAAGTTAGTAATTCCTGAAAAACAAGATAGCCATAGCCTAAATATATAATATATTCGTGAAAACCAACATACCACATAAGGAGAAGTGCTGCCACAAAATTTATAATTAACCCTATTAAGTTATCCCATTTTTGACCAAAGAGGAGGATTGTCAGTGAATTTAGAAGGAAAAAGTAAAGCCCTACGATAAACAAAATCCCAAAGATGGATTCTTCAGCTATAAATGGAGTTAAAATAAGGTATCCCAACCAAAAAAGGAAACTAAACACTTTCGGAAAGGAACCTAAAATGTGAAATTTTAACACTTGGCCAGTTGACAGAGTTTCATTTTGCCTTTCATTAATGATTTCTTTAATTTTCGTGGGCATGATGTTCTTTATAAAGTCTATTTAATTATGTAAAAAGCTTTTCTTTTTAGTCGTAATTTGGAATATTAGTTAGTATAAATAGGTGGCTTTTTCGCCAAGCTCAAAGACCTCTTCTAGGGTTTTTTAATATATGCTTTCGGGATGAAAACTTAGGGAGGGATCTATTTCAGAAGCCAAATTCCAAAAATATTGATCCGTCATTCCTGAAATAAAATCCCTTACAATTATCTCAGGCGAATTTTGCAAATATGGATATTTCTGGTGAGAATTAATCTCCGGATAGCGATCTTGAATCATTCTAAGATTAAAATCGATGTGATCGGTGTAAATTTTAGAATCCCGATTCTCATCCATCAAATCTTGATAATATTTATCCCATAGAGTGTGAATTGCGCGCGTAATTAGAGGAAGAACTGTCTCTTTTTCTTCATGTAAATAAATGTGATCGAGATTGAATCTATAGAGTTCTTGCAATGCCTCGAAAACGGCATCGCTGTAGCCGATATATGGTTGATGATAAGATTCAGAAATAATATCGGTAATTAACGAATCAATAATTTCCCGATTTGTCGTTCCTAGGACTTTTTTCACATTATCCGGAATATCTGAGAACTTGATTATATTTAAATGCTCGGCATCAAGAATATCTCGAGAAATATAACTCACCACATCGATATAACGCACCAAGATCCCTTCTAGGGTTTTTGGTTGTATTTCTCTAATATTTTCCATGCGAAGTTCTTCTCGTTCTTTATTCAACTGATCCCAAGATAAGGGAAGAGATCCCTCAAGTGCAATTTTTTGGTGATGACTTTCTCCATTATGGCACAGAATCCCATCTAAGACGGGTAATGTCAAGTTTTGACGTTCTACCTCTTGGAGAAACCACACACTTCCATAATTATGGTGGTAAGACCCAATACCTTTTGATTTACACAAATCAGAAAGAATACGTTCTCCATCATGTCCGAAGGGAGGATGTCCAATGTCGTGCCCCAATGCAATGGCTTCCACTAAATCTTGGTTCAATCCTAGGACACTTGCCACCACACGACCTAATTTGGATACTAACTGAACGTGGAGCATGCGATGTTGATGTAAATCACTTTTAATCCAGAAGAATACCTGCGTCTTATCGAAATAGCGGGCGTAAGAGAGACTATGGATGATTCTATCCCCATCCCGAACGAACACAGGACGAAAAGTGGATGATTCAGGAATTTTCCGGATCCCTAAGGAACTTTGACATGCATAGGGAGAAAGAATTTGTTTTTCTTGGGTATGTAAGAAATTTTGAATGTTTTTAGCAAGATCTGGGGATAATGGCATATTTTATGAGATAATTAATCAAAGGAGGCATTAAATATTGATGCTTAAATATTATCGTAATGTCGAGCATAGTGAAATATAAATTCTTGGGCATAACCCGCCCACTGGCCGAACATTTGACGCCCTAAGGATCGGATTTTTGCATTGGAGGTCTTTTTTCCAGAGAAATAATACTTAATCATAAATTTTTGTATCCAAGTATCTACTGGAAAGAGGGTCAAGTCTCCATAACCGAATAATTGAATGCAATCGGCTACCTTTTGGCCGATTCCATAGATTTGCTGCAGTTGGTTATTAAATTCTTCGCCCTTCTTCTTAGGTTTGCGTAAGAATTGTAGATAATCATGGATAAACGAGGCTATATATTTCGCCCGATATCCGAAACCCATTTCTCGGAAGTCGTCTTCTCCGAGTGGGAGTAAATCTTCGCGTTTTGGAAAGAGGTAGAATATTTGTTTATCAAAAATTATTCGTTTGCCAAACATTTCCGAAAGATGGGAGAGGTTTTGGGTAATTCGTGGTATATTTGAACACTGGGATAATAAATAGGAAATAGCACATTCAAAAGGATCCTGTTTCACCAAATGTAAACCATTGGTTTGTTGTACAATTTTTTCCATTAGCGGATCGACTTTCACACTATTTTGAATGCTTAAATAATCGTCCTTCACCCGTAGGAATTCGTGAATTTTGGGCATCAATCCTTCGGGCTGGTCTGAAGAGATTTCTAGTGTATGTTCATCGATTTGAGTAAGTTTGATGATGCGATCTGACAGGGGGCCATAATAGGTTTTTCCGTTATCGGAACTATGGAATCGAAAAATCTGTCCGCAATCGAAAGTGTGTGCAAGATCATAGGTTTCGGAAAAAACCAATTCAACCATATGAGATTTTATCGGGGCCTGTTCTTAAACAATGCTCTTTCCAAATAAAATTGTACTTAATAAAACTATCATGTTCTAGCAAGTAAAAAATTATTTGAAGGAAATTGATTCCCATCGAAAGGCATGAATATCCCAATTTTCTTCATTTCCTGCCGAACCATCCTCGATTAATTTGAAAATAGGAACAAACATTGAATTTATTCTTTCCGTGATGGATTGAAAGTCTATCTGCTGTAATTGCTTTTTTACGCAATAACGTTGAAAATTTTTAGCCAAAGTGGAACTATTGAGAATATCTAATAAAACTGAAGAAAATATTTCAGTATTTCTCTTTTCAAATGTAGATTTTATCGCTTTTAGAAGAATTTTTTGTTCAAAACCGATTTTTTCAGAGATTTTATAAAGATCATAGTAATCTTTCATCCGACTATTTAAAAGACCAAGATAATACACGGAATGTAGTTTTTCTGCCATGAGAGATTCAATCGAATAAGCCTTTATTTTGAAAATAGCTGAGTTTTCTAAAAGAAGGGGGTAATCGATTAATCTTTCCTTAGGAATAATTATATCATTGAAACCAAGATCAATTTGAAGAATTTCTCGAATTGTGGAAAAAGAACAAGGAATCCTTATTTTAAAGCCTCCGTATGTATTAAGTCGTTGAGTTTCAATGATTGAAATGTCATTGCAATGAAAATCTATAAAATCTGTGTTTTTTATTTTACAAATTTCTTGCATTATCGTTTTTACATCAGTTAACGTATTCGGAATTCCCAGACCAAGAAAATCTATGTCGACTGTTTGACGGATGTCAAACTTTTCGCAATATAATAACGTTCCACCTTTCAAAATTAATTTGTCATGATATTTAGACATTGAAAGACGATACATAAAACCTTCAAATATATAAGCCAAATAGATTAATCTGGCTTGCCAATTTCGCTTTTTTGCAAGGTTTTTCAGTTTAGCTTTCGTAGAGTCTCCAACATTTGACCTCGTTTTCTTTGGTGTCATTTAAATCCTCTTTAAACAATCATTCCTGCAAAATTTTTTAGAATTTTATCAATATGTAATTTTTCGGCATAGAGCATCAATCTCGGTATATCTTTCTTTTTAGAATTAAAATATGTCGATAATATTTCTTTTAATGTATTTAATCCAATCTCGTTCCTGAAACGGACACAATCACAAATAGTTTTTTCAAGATTGTAAATTCGGAAGGTAGAACCTTAAATTTTGATGAGATCGATACCTAGATCAAAATACACTCCTGTCCATTTTTTGATCACAACAGGATAATTTTCCAGTTTTTTTCGTATCCATTTTTCTCTAGGAATCGCAATATAATATTTTGTGGAAACAAATGAAGATAAATGATAAAAATGCATGGCAGAATAAAGACACAGGACACTCGTAGGTTCAATTTGAAAAATGTCCAATAAATCTTCATTTTCATTTGATTCAAGATATTTCCATCGATATAATCCACTTGAAATCTTAATGATTTTATTCTTTTGAATAAAATTTTTGATGGAATAATCACTTATACTCAATAAATTTAATTCTTTTTTTGTCAAATACCAATTTTTTCTTTTGAATATCTTTTTGAGTTCAGCAATCTTCATTTTAATTCCCCATTATTTAGAAAATCCTATACACTAGATTTCATAGTGTAGGAAAATATAAATCTATGGGAAATTATTAATAATTTTCTAGATATAAAAGTAAAATTAATCCGTTTCTTCCAATGGGTGATATTCCTTATACGCGCCCTTTAATCGCCCAATATCATTCTTAGCATAAATTCGAGTTGTGTTCGGGTTAGAGTGACCTAGAATATCTTGTAATTCACTTATATCCATTCCATTCTGGCGTAAATGGGTCGCCCCTGTATGTCTGAGGATATGGGGTGTAAATTTTTTTCCCTGCAGGAAAAAGAATTCTTCCCTCAATAATTGCAAATCCCTTTGGACAACACGGGGCTTTAAGGGTCGGCTAAGTGTATTGACAAAAAGTGCTGCATCCGGATCCAAAGTTTCAATTTGACGGTTCGCGACATGGTCTTTAAGCAATAATGCCGTTTTTCCATCGATCGGAATAAAGCGTTCTTTGTTTCCCTTCCCCCTTACTTTGATCGTGGTGGATACAGAATCAAAATCTGAAATTTTTAAACTGCAAATTTCGCTAATTCGTGCCATAGATGCATACATTAACCGAATTACAAGATAAAGTCTTGATTTTCTATTATAGGTGGTAGTATCGTTCTTATTTAATATATCTAACAACTTGCCCATATCTTCCTTGGACAAAAATTTAGGTAATGCTTCTTCGAGGTAGATCTTCGGGCTCTTAATGGTTCGGCTAGGATTGCTATCAATGATTTCGTTTTCTTCACAAAATTTGAAAAAAGATTTCAAGCATGCAATTTTTCTGGCCAACCCGGCCTTGGAATAGTTTCTTGAATGTAATTCACGCAAAAATTTTCGAATGTGATGTTTTTGAATCGAAGAGACTGGAATATCTCCAATTGTGGAAGAAAAACTCTTAAGATCATAGCCATAGGCTCTGATTGTCTGATTACTGCACCCTTCCTCGATTTCTTTGGCGATCAGAAAATCGGGAATAGCTTCTGAGAGTTTCATTTTTCATCACCGAGATATTCATGTTGTGAAATGGTCAGTTTCTCATTCAAATAGACTTTTCCCCGGTTTTATTTTTAGCTCCCACCTCGATGATATTTAGATATTATAAAGAGGAAAAAACTTTAAGGTTGGGGATCAATTTTTAAATCTCCGTTAGTTTTAAATATCATTGTTTTTATATTTTTACCGTAAGCATGCTATCTCAGTCAAGATTTGAAGGAAAAACGGGAATGGAATCGCACATTATTTTTATCAAACTGTTTATGGTTTTACACAGAGTTAATATGATGTTTATGACAAACATAAAATCAGAGACATCAAGCAAATATTAGAAAGTTTTAAGGAGCACCCAGGCAAATAATAGAAAATGTAGACGGGTTAAAAGACTCCAGAATGAAAACCAATGGGAGTGCAAGTTTAGCATTACTTCTGGGGATAAAAATGTAAACCAAAAAATGTGAATCGAAGAAGAACATAATCAAGTAAATTTTTTACAAAGATAAGAGTAAAGTGCTCCTTTTACCTACGGGTAGTTAGATTATTACAATCCAATGAATGAGAGTAATAGCGTTTTGATGGATAACATTCAATATTCGAATTTAATTAATTCAAGACAGCGTGATGAACAGAAAATTAAGATATTTGATAAAATCAGGATACATTTGCTAGCAGAATCTATGATAAAGTTAGGAATGATAAGACAAAAAAAGAGAGAAATTGAGTCCAGAAAGCCCCCAACCTTGTTTTACTCTGTGCGGTCAGTTTCTTTTGACCGACAGATAAAATGTAAAATAATCGTAAGAAAATCGTAAGAAAATCATAAAAAAATCTTGAACTAACAGAAATTATCTTCCAATGTTATCTAAGACAACATCAAGAGCCTCAACCATAGATAACAGGAGCATGGCCTCGCGGTCGGAACAGGATGTCATTATCCTGACACCATATGTGTCCTTTAATGCAAAGAATTTCTTTGAGATTTCAGCCACGACTCCCCGGGAATTGGTTATTTGATAATCCAACTTTCGGAAGTTTCCCTTAAATTCGTAGAGGGTCTGCCCTCAGTATAAAATGTATTTGTCGATTGTGAAATTATTTCTTTATGAATTCGTTAACTGGCAACTTTCAGCAGCCATATGATGACTTTCCAGAAGCGATTAATACGTTTGGCTGTGCGGAGCTTCTGAAAAATCACCCATTCAAACAGTCCGATGAGCTTATACGAAGTTTTAATCGTTTTGTAAACCTCGGTTTTATTGAACTGCTTGGTTAAATACTTACGATTTTTGAGGGTCCATTCCAACTGATTCTCGACGAACATTTCCGAGAGTAAATTGACCCACACTTCCGCCATTTTCATACCAAAGTATAAACCGGATGACCCGTTGGCATCCACAAACCCTGCACTATCTCCAATTAGGATTGCGCCTCCTTCCCCTAAGATGAAATTCTCCACCATCCCTGCATTGGGCATCACCGTTAAGGCCTCATATTCCGGGTGAATTCCTTTAAAAAATTCACTGAAACCAGGATATAACGACTTCAAGTTGCCCCAAACTTCCATAATTTCTTCGTCAGTGGGAATTGTGACGGATTTCATCGAAAATGCTTTCGTCATTCGAAGCATCATGCCGGCTTCAATGTTTTTTCCCCCAATAGGGAAGACATATGCCACAGCAGGAGGAAAATTCGGCGCTAAATCGACGAGATCTCCGTTTCCTATAAAATAAAACTGCGGCGAAGACACTTTTTCAATATCAATGTTAGCATCCTTCCCCAGAAATTTGACAATTGGACAATGGATCTTTGAATAATCCACATGATAATGTTGTCCAAAGATACTGGCATACCCATCGCATGCCAAAACCACATTTCCCGATAATGTGTGAGTTTCTCCGCTAATATTTTGATAGGTCACACCTTTGCACACATTGCTCTCCCGAATTGGCTCGCGTACTTCACTGTTAAATAAAAATGTTACGCCGAGAGTTTGGGCAATGTTGACCATATGATCGATTAATGTTCGCCATTCAAAGAAGTAGTAGGGAGTATGCACGTCTACATTGCCCACCGGTTTGATATCTCCGGGACTGTGATAGACTCTGTAGGAAGGTTTCACTTCCGCGATGGATTGCAAATAACCTTCCCCTAATATATCATCTAACAAAGGGTAATGGGCCATGCTTTCTCCTCGTGGTTTGGGGCCTGCCATTGCCCCTTTTTCCAAAACAACCACCGAATGTCCTTTCCTCGCTGCAACAATGGCTGCGGTTAATCCAGCCGTGCCTGCCCCCACAATAATATAATTATAAAAATCGCTCGATTTCATTATATGGTTCATGTAATATTTCGATCTTTGATGTAATATATTTTTGGTTGGGTTTCAGAGTGTAAGTTAAAATACATCTTCGATGTAGAAAGATTGTTGATTAAAAAAATGATAAAAAAATTTGAGGGAAAAGTGGCTGTAATAACCGGTGCAGCGAGCGGGATTGGTCGTTCACTTGCCTATGCCTTTGCTAGGCGGGGAATGAAAATCGTTCTTGCAGATATTGATGAAGATGGGTTGAATAAAGTATCACATGAACTCAAGGAAATTAAGGAAATTAAGGAAATTAAGGCGGAAGTAATTGTCGCTGTAACAGATGTTAGTGACCGCCAACATGTCGAAAAATTAGCCAAAATTGCCTATGAACGATTTGGAAATGTAAATATTCTCTGTAATAATGCCGGAATTGCTTATTCGGGACCAATTCATCTACTATCTCTGGAAGACTGGGATACCGTTCTTGGAGTGAATTTATTCGGAGTGATCTACGGAATTCACTTTTTCCTAAACCGTATGATCGACAGCAGCGAACCTTGTCATATAGTAAATACATCCTCTATGGCGGGATTACTCAAGTCATCTATCCCTCCGTATTCTCTCTCAAAACACGGAGTTGTTGCAATTAGTGAAGATTTGTCCGCGAGCTTCACAAATTCAAATGTTGGGGTTTCCGTCATATGCCCATCCTTCGTAAGGACGAATATTGTGGATAACACAGAGAAATATAAAATGCTTAATCCAGGAGTTTTCCAGCCAACGCCCGAAATCAGGAAGCGTTATAATATGGATCAGGAAGCTTTTAAGAAATGTTTTGAGGAGGGGATGGACCCGGATATTCTCGCCGAAAAGGTCATCAAGGCAATTGAAGAAGATATTCTGTATGTAATTCCTTCTCCGGAAGTTTTACCCTATGCATTAAATCGCTTTGAGCGGATGCAAGAAGATTCCTTGAAATTAAATAAGGAATAAGGTAATAATGAAGATAACTAACAAATAAATAATAAAAAAATGAATATCAAACCCTAATTATGCTTTTTCAGCCATAATTGTATTACAAACATCAATTCCTTGAACAGCATCATCGCAGGAAATATCCGCGCCCAATTTTTCAGCCAATTCTTGGTTCATCGGAGCGCCCCCAACGATTACTTTCACTTTATCCCGAATACCTAATTTTTTCAGTTCATCGACTGTAGTTTGGATTTCTCCGACGGTCATGGTCAATAGGGCGGAAAGCGCGACAATATCAACGTTCTCTTCCTTAGCTTTCTTGGCAATTGCCTTTGGTTCAACATCCTTTCCCATATCGATGATCTCATACCCAGCTGCCGTTAACATTGTGACCACAATATTCTTTCCTATATCATGTAAATCACCCTTCACTGTAGCAGCAAGGACTTTTCCCTTAGATTCTTGTGTTGTTTTTGCCAGTTCTGGTCGTAGGGCGATCAATGCTTCTTCCATGGTCTCTCCTGCAAGCACTAATTCGGGTAAATAATATTCTTTTTCGACATATAACTTACCCACCTCCAGCATTCCATCACAGCATGCTGCAAGAATATCAATTGCCGAATGTTCCTTTAAATTTTCCTTTACCACATCTTGGATATCGTCAATTTCTAGTTCAATGATGAATTCCTTTACTTTTTCGAGTGTCATTATGTTTATCACTTGTTATCGTTGCTTAATTATAGTTTAATTATAGCTCAATTATTATTATTTGATTCTAGAGGTTATTAAAGATTCATGGAGACACCATATTTCCATAGAGAAAATTACAAAGTCGTTGGTGGACTTTTATTCTGGATCGCTTTTTGGAAATCTGCAAATTTGATTGTGATCAGTTTTTTTAGGAGAGAGGAGAACTAGGATTAGGAAAGATTTAGAAAAATTAGGAAATATACCGATAATTGAAGAGAAATCAGAAAGAAGGAAAAAATGATGGATTCAAGAGATAGAATGATGGCGGTTCTAAATGGTGAAATTCCCGATAGAGTGCCTTATATGGAACTGGATATGGCATCCCACGAAATAGGCAGGCACTATGGTGTCGAATATCCGGAATACAAATCAATTACAAGACTCAAAAAGTTAGAACGGATACCCGGCTGGCGATTATTGATTAAAAGTAAAATTGGTAACGATGATTATTATGTAAAATTATTGGTAGGTGAGGTGGAAAAGTATCGCAGATTGAAGATGGACGCCATTTCGGTGCCGATTGCGTTTCTTCCTATTAAAAACTGGGATACTCGAAGGGGGCGGAAATTAGTCATGCCCCACATTGATGTTTACGTAGATGAATTTGGTCGTAAACATAAATTGACACCTACAAAATATGACCAAGACATAGGTTTTTACATTGGGGGTGCCCTCACCTCAGAAGAACTATATGATGAATGGGGTCCTGTTGATCCTCATCATTCAGTACGAATGAAGGTTTACAATGCCGCAGTAAAGGAGTCAAAACAAAGCGATGGCACGCATTCTCCATTTGTAATTCCCGGAATCGGGGGCATAAACGAAGTCACTTGGGAAGCCTTAGGGATGCCCTTCTTTGCCAAGTGTATGAGGAAGAAACTCCCCTTCCTTCGTCGGGTCTTGGACGATCGCAAAAACTGGGCCATTGAAATGATAAAGGACCTGGCGGATAATGGCGCAGAGGCGGTTATTATGTACGATGATTATGGTTTTAAGGAAGGCCCCTTGATAAGACCGGACCATTTTAAAGAAGAACATGTGCCTCGCCTAAAACAAATAGCAAATGCTGCCCATAAACGGGGAATGAAGCTGATAATGCACTCATGTGGAAATCTAAATGAACTTTGGGATGATCTGATGACCGTGGGGATCGATGCGCTTCATCCAATAGAACCTACTGCAAAAATGGATATATTCCAATTGAAAAAGGATAATCCCAATCTCACATTTATTGGTAATATTTCACCCCAAGATCTGCAGGATAAGGATCCGGAATTTATTCGAGAATATACGACTCGTCTGATGACCGAATGCAAGGAAGGTGGGAAATACATTCTCTCCTCTGGGCATTCCATTAATCCGGCTGTAGGAATTGAGAATTATTTGGTAATGCGAGAAACACATGAAAAGTTGGCATCCTACAAATAAAAGGCATAAGGATGAGTATAAGTAAATAAGGTATCATCCCTTAATTTTAGGTTTTTTGAACATTTTTTATCCTAGCATACTCAATCTCTTAGCAGATTTGTCAAGATAAGACTTAAATATTATTTGTGTATTTTCACTCATATGTCTTTCAATGCGTTATTCATTGCTCATGCACCCGATGCGGATTATAAAAAACATCGAAGCAAAATTGATACCGGAATGTATAAGTTGTTTTCTGTCGTTGTTAGTTCCCAAGAAGAGGCAGTACAAGTATCCAAAGAGTATCTGCAACACGAGTCCATAGAAGCAATATTGTTGTGTCCTGGGTTCAAACATGGTGATGTGGCTGAAATCTTTGAAGCTCTAAAGGGAAAAGTCAGTGTAAATGTAGCACGGGGAGATGGCCCAAGCAGCAGGATTGCAATGGAAGCGATGAAAAAAGCCGGATTTTTTCCTAAACATTCCTAAACCTTTCTAAACCTTCCAAAATATTTTTTTCTATTACAGCTTCTAGTAAAACAAATATAAGATTCATTTACAGTGGTGCATTCCGATGACAATTGAAACAGATTTTTCCCTCGAGGTTGATCAAAACGCAATTAGTGCCACCCAAGGTAAAGGATTCTCCCGTTTGCTCGAAAGACCCAAAATTGCTAAAACATTCGAGGAAATCCTAGGCCATCTGCCGAATTTATATGAACCCCATCTGATTTGGGATATCTTTTCAGTTAAAGATATCGATGAGAAGAGTTTTCTACTTGAGAATGGGACCACGATCGGTGGAGGTCCAGTCTCCCATGTAATGAAGGGGGCTACACAAGTTATTTTGGGGATGTGCACCGTTGGAATTAAATTCGATGTAAAAATAGAGGAATATTACCAGTCTGGAAAGAAATTGGCTTCAGTTATTTTAGACGGGGTTGCCAGTTTCTTGGTTGATCAAGTTAGGGAAACATTTTTCAAAAATATTACACAAAAAATGCTGAACGAGGGAAAATTTCTTTCAATTCCATTATGTCCAGGGGAATCTCTATGGGATGTATCGGATCATACAAAATTCTTCAAGTTATTGCAGCCAGAACAAATTAATATGAGCTTGAAAGAATCAATGTTGATGATCCCAATGAAGTCATTGTCCTTCATGTTGGGGGTGGCGGCTCAACCCTTTGAATTGAAGGATAAAACCCGTTGTGATTTTTGTCCGATGCAGGCAAAATGTCGATATTCTCAATCAAAACTTGGAAAAACTCTATGTGATTAAGTTATCTATAGGGTAGATCTTGATATTCCGATTTCAAGGACGGAAATAAATCGAGATTTCTGTGGGGAAAGATCATGGATTCGGCAAAAATTCGTGGAAACTTGGGTGAATTTGCCAATTCTATGTATTGAACACCCTTCGCAATTTCATCTGCTTCTCGCTTCAGATCCTCATTCAACAATAATCTCACGGCGCCAGCTCCGGCAGCATTTCCCAACTGATATATGCGTCCCAAGGGTATTTCGGGGATCAATCCGATGAATTTGGCATTTTCTTTATGGAGATATGTCCCGAAAGCGCCTGCAATAAGTATTTGATCCAAATCTGCCACAGTTTGGGATTTTTCATCCAATAGGACAAGGGCTCCACTGAGAAATGCCCCCTTGGCTTTTTGAATTTCTCGGATGTCCCCCTGGGTGATAAATATTTCTATGTTTTGCTGAGTTGTATCACTATTTCCATTCAAAACGAAATTGAATTTTGCTGGAAGCTCCGATGAATGAATAATGTACTCATATCCAGCTTTTCCTTTACGAATTCGTGGATAATTGCTATTTTCGCGATATTCTTTATTAAAATTTCCCGATCGGGTGATTATTTTTGAGCGGAGCATCTCTGCAATGATATCTATTATGGCACTACCGCATAAACCTATCGGAGTTGTATTCCCAATAACTTCTATTTCGGGGATTAATGTGCGAGGATCTATAACTATTCTTTCTATTGCACCCGTTTCACCGCGCATCCCAAATGTGATTTGCGCCCCTTCAAAAGCCGGTCCTGCTGCCACGGATGCGGCGATAATTCCATTTTTTTCATCACCAAGGGTCATTTCACCATTGGTTCCGATATCTACCATTAATACATTGGTTGGGTACTTGTCTTGCCGGACCGCGATTATATCTGCAACTGTATCCCCACCTACGAATCCCGCTATAATTGGTGGAGTGTAAATCTTGGTTTCTTCACTTAATCTTAATCTTGATTCTGATTCCAATCGTTCGAAAAAGATTTTGCTATTGGTTTTATATAGAGCCTCTTTAATTGCAGGTAAATATGGGCTTCTTCCCAAAGCACTCACGGGTAATCCAAAGAAAAGATGATGCATCGCCGTGTTCCCAACAACAACCAACTCGGAAATATTCTTGGACTGGAGTTTTTCATGTTTCATAAGATTGTCAATAATTTGATTAAAGGCATTGATAACGAGATTTTGGATTTTTGCGGTATTCTTTTTCGATTTTTCGGCGAATGCTATTCGACTAATAACATCTTCCCCGATTGTTATCTGGGGATTAAACATTGAATCGGTTGCTATTATTTTACCCGACTTTAGATCAACTAAATACCCAACTATCGTCGTCGTGCCAAGATCAAATGCAAATCCATACTCCACTTCACTATCGGAAAGTGCAGATGTGGGGCGCTTTACAATCGGTTCCTTGATTAAAGAATCATTTTGTGTGATCATAATTTGGGCTTTTTTGTATGCCTTCCCCAGAATTTTTTCAGTCAATCGAATATAAGCATCGCCCATGATTTGGGTCTGACAAGCTAACCGATACCCTTGAGAGATTTGATCCAGTGTTAGGATCTTTTTTTCTTTCTCCGTTAATGTACTTAGGGAATCCTCGGTAGATAAATTCTGGATCAAGCATTTTCCACAGGTACCGATTCCACCACAGGATGCATTAATTTCTAAGTTCAGTTCCATAATGGCATCCAATAACAAGGTTCCCTCATTCACAACTAATTTTCTTGAATAAGGATCTATAATTATCTGAAAATTCGGCATATTTTACAGTTTCTCCTTCTTCAATTTTTTTGAAACATGTTTAATTTCATTTTTTCGACTCTCATGGAACCATTTCATTGTTGCAATTTCAACCGAAACCCCTTGATTTGTTAATCTTTCATGAATTTCTGAAGGAAGATCCTCATCTGTGATGATACACTCGATTTCTTCGAACGATGCAACTTTGAAGGGGTATGATTTTCCAAATTTGGAGGAATCAACCAATAAGATACGCTTTTCAGCTTGCTGAAACATAGATTGTTTGACGGCATATTCCAATGGATCAGTTTCGCAAATACCCTGTGTTAGGCTAACTCCCGGAACACTGAAAAAATAAGATGATGCGTTATAATTAGAAAGATAATCGCTCGCTTCTTTTCCAACAAAGGAAAGTGAATCCTCCTTTAACATCCCACCACAGGAGAAAACCGTAAAGGGCGGGATATATTTTGAGGCATTTAACAATGTTTCGACGCCATTTGTAATTATTGTAAGATTCTCTTGATTAAGATGGGGAATCATTTCACCGACAGTTGTTCCACTGTCAAAAAATAGAAGATCGTTATTTTTGACATAATTTTGAGCTGCAAATCGGGCAATAATCTGTTTTTGAAGAGTGTTTTTTATTTTCTTAGATTTTAGTGATAGATCGAAATCTGCGAACTTATCTACCCTTACAGCTCCCCCATGAATTTTCTTGATTAAATTTTTATCTGCGAGATGTTTTAGGTCACGCCATATCGTCATTCGCGTAAGATTATATTTTTCAACTAAATCATCAATTTTTACAGAACCTTGAAGATTCACGAGATCTTCTATTTCTTTTCGCCGCTCTTCGGATAGCAAATTTATCATTCCTTCAAATATCAACAATTATATGGATATAATTTAAAGTAATTTTACAAGGTTGTGTTTTTGTATAAACATAAATATACAATAGTTACCAATTATATTATACATATTGAAACATTATTATGAACAAATGTATTATTGTATAATATTGAAATTTTCTGAACGATCTTGAACAATTTTGAAATAGTAATCCTAAACCGAGGAAACGAAATATGAATGGAAAAGAACGTTTACTAAGAACATTTAATCATGAACCAGTTGATAAGGTTGTTTGGGTTCCTTTTGCAGGAATCCATGCAGGAAAGTTAAAGGGGTATTTTGCGGATGAACTACTAACCGATGGTGATAAACTATTCGAATCTCTTATTGAAGTAAATCGATTGTATTCTCCAGATGGTCAACCTGTCCTCTTTGATCTCCAAATAGAAGCGGAAATATTAGGTTGTGGGATGAGATGGGGTAAAAAAGCACCACCATCTGTGTGTTCCCATCCATTAGAAACATTAAAACTTGTGGGTGAAGACTACCAACTCCCCTCAAAGATTCCGGAAAAAACCGATGGAAGACTGCCTCTTGTATTAGACGTAATGAAAAGAATGAAGGAAACCGTAGGTGAATCCACGGCTCTTTTTGGATTGGTAACCGGCCCCTTGACATTAGCATCCCATTTGCGGGGAACAAAACTCTTTTTGGATATGCTTCGACATAAAGAAACCTCTCGAGAATTGTTTGCCTATTGCGTAACAGTTGCAAAGGCAATGATTTCATACTATATTGAAGTTGGGATGGATGTAATCGCAGTTGTTGATCCAGTTGTTTCGCAAGTATCCCCCAAAATATTCAAATCCTTATTACACGGGCCATTTTCAGAGATTTTCCAATATATAAAAACACAGAAAGTGCTCTCTTCCTTCTTTGTCTGCGGTGATGCTACCAAAAACATCGAACCAATGTGCCATACTAAACCCGATTCGATTTTTGTTGATGAAAACATCAATATGGTTGAGGCAAAAAGAATTACAGACCAATTTAACATTATTTTGGGTGGAAATATCCCTTTAACCAGCACCATGCTCTATGGAACGCAGCAAGATAATATGGGTTTTGTTATCAAACTCCTTGATTCCATGAGCCATAAAAATCTAATAATTGCCCCCGGATGCGATATGCCCTATGATATTCCACCGGAAAATGTCATCGGGGCGATGGAAGCAATCAAGGATCCCGAAAAAATTCGAAGGGCGCTGGAGACCTATGAAAAACCGACCCAAGAGTTTGATATAATTCTACCCGATTACGAAAACCTGGATAAACCCCTAATCGAGGTGTTTACATTAGATTCTGATCAATGTCCCGCTTGTGGTTATATGAAAAATATGGCCCTAACAGCTAAAGAAAAGTATGGCGACCGGGTAGAAGTAATCGAATACAAATGGACCATCCTTGAAAATATTGAACGCACAAAAATGATGGGCCTTCAACACCTTCCGTCCATAACGATCAACGGAAAATTGAAATGGTCCTCCATTATCCCTGATCAGGAAGAATATTTTGCCGAAATTGATAAAGTTCTGTGATCAAAATGAACCCTCCCCCATCCACCCAGTGCAGACTTTACCTCATCAATGGATTTCTAGGTTCGGGAAAAACAACCCTGATCAAGAATCTGATTCAAGAGTTGCAGGAATTTGGCGATTTCAAGGTCGGACTGCTGGAAAATGAATTTGGAGAGGTGGGGATTGATGGAATGCAATTTTCCCAAAAAAATCTCAAACTAGTGGAAATTGACAATGGCTCCATATTTTGCAGTTGTAGGAGTGATCAGTTTATAGAGGGACTAAAGGAACTGGCGAATTATAAACTGGATTTTCTCTTCATCGAGAGTTCGGGAATTTCGGATCCCGCCCCCATGGAACGGGATTTGGAGGTTGTGGAAAAAATAATCGGAGAAGTCTATAAATATAAAGGAAATCTCTGTGTGATAGACTCGCTAAATTTTATGGATACGCTTGAAGTCCTGGAATCGGTTCGAAGACAGGTTGAATACTCCAATTTGATTATACTTAATAAGATTGACCAAATCAATTTTGATGAACGGGAGGGTTTGAGAAAAATTCTTCAAGTAATTAATCCTTTGGTTAATATTTTAGAATCTAAATACTGTAAAATTCCGTTTCAGCTAATTCAATCCGAGATATGTTCTGATGCGTTACCTGTTCCAACTGAAAGCTATAATAGTCCGTCCAATAAACCTCAAAAAATATTATTGCAAGCCCCCTCGAACATTATTCTCACGAAAGATGCATTCTTCGAATTTTTAAATCATTTTGCTTCACAAACCTTTCGATTGAAGGGTTATATTCAATTATCTGAGATCGTGGAAGGAAAAACGGTATGGTATTATGTTGATGGAGTGCAAAATGCCCCTGAGATCGCGAAAACGGAGATTATCCGTGAAAAAACAGAAATTGTGGTAATTCTGGATCAGCACAACCCCTTAGGTGAAGTAATTCAAGAAGCTTGGGGTGATTTAGTAAGTTCTTCTCAGAATAGTAAATTCTCCTCGTAAATGTTAGATTTTTAGTTTGTTAGTCCAACCGATTTATGTAATAAGAAAGGAATTTTAATTTTTTTTAAACTGACCTATATCTCGTTCTCTAACTCTTTCCAGCTCCAAAATTTACCCAATAATTCAGTGATTATTGCCATTTGGAGTTTTGCAGTGATTCCCGCGGGAGTATCTAAAGGAGGAGACACTTCTACAATATCAACCGAGCGTAACGGGGCTGGAAAATCTCCAATAATATTTAATAATAAATTTGAACTCATCCCTCCTGCGACAGGGGTCCCTGTGCCCGGTGCAGCAGAAGGATCTACAACATCAATATCAAGAGAGAGTGACATTATATCGACTTGAGACGCTAATTTGAGAATGGCTTCCTTGATAAGTGAACGAGGATCGGCTGCTTCTTCTAGCATCGTCATTGGGATTTCTGAGATATTATTCTTTTTCACAAAGTCAGATTCAGATGTGGTGAAATACCTGGTCCCAATTAAGAGAACATTTTCTGGATTAACAATATCTAAATCAATTAATCGTCTTAAAGAACATCCATGAGAGTATTTAGAGCGATTTAATTCATCTAAAAGATCTCGATGTGCATCGATCCATACGATTCCAAGTGTCCCGTGATTTGCTAAAGCACTTAATTCCGGAAAAGTAATTGAATGATCCCCGCCAATCACAAGCACAGGAGCCGAAGAATGGGTAAAAAGATAGGTCATACCGGTTGTAATTTGTTGATTATTTTGAAGATCATTGGTGGAATGGGTCAAAATATCCCCCACATCGAGAATATTCATATTTTCAAGTGAAATATTTCGTCGAGTGACCGTTTGAAGATCTTTCGATAATAACCGCAAATTCGAGGGTGATTGGGATGTGCCTTTCTTTCCACTAGTCGCTGACTCATATGGAATCCCAATAAGTAAAAGATCCGCATCGTTTAGAGAAAGATTTGCTTTGGCTAAACCCCCAAAAGAGCCATACTGAGATTTTTGAAATTCCATGTTAATCTGATTATTAGTATTGTGTGAAGAAAAAAAAGATTACTCTGCTTTGTTAATTCTATCTATGTATCTTTCTTATTGCTTAATTGCTGCATAAAGAAGTCTGCTATATCCGATGCAATATCCTGTCCCTGGATATCCAGTGGCATACAATGCCCCGATTTATCGTACCAGTTGATTTCTACAGGACCGGTCGCATTTTTCTTGATTAAACTTGGAACAATGGGATCAATTGAAGTATCATTGTGGCTATGGCAAACAAAGAGTGGACATTTTATATTTTCGAGATTCTTTAGTGAATAATTGGCCAACTTTTGGAGTTGTTTGGTGTCCGGCATATTCCGAAAGGCGTATAATTCATTGAAGATTTCCTGGGAATCGAGATTGACACGGATATTGAAATTTAACCATCCAAGCAAGAAAGTGAGGATCCCCGCAATTTTTGGCAATTTAATAGCAGCGGCCGTAACTGCACACGCATCTATTCGATTTTCTGCAGCCATAACTAAACTAAGAGCGCCACCCATTGATTGATCGTAGATAAATACGTGATCATAATCATGAATTTCCTTGGCTTTGGTAATTTCACTTCGCACAGCATTCAGCCAATACTCCATCTTAACTTTACCCATTGCATTTTGGGCTTGTTTGATATCCTTTATTCCGTGAGCGGGTAATAGCAAGCTTACAGTATCAATTTCTTTCGCAAAAATTGCCTCGGCAATCGGGCGTATTTCATAGGTGGTCGCTCCATGCCCGTGAACGCAAACTACTATTGCTTTATTCGATTTTTTTGCTTCGTTCGGATCTTTAGCATCATGTTTTAACCAAAATGGGCGCGCATGTGGAAAAAGATAATTTTTAGGGATTATTTCCTCGGTGTCAAATCCAGAGTAGTACTTCACATAGTTTTTAATGAACAAAGATATGAAAAACATTTTAAAAATTCCCCGTGAAGGATCTATATAATCAAGTGAAAACTATGAGCAACACGAATAGCAAAAAAATATCTTGGGCAACCACTGTGGTCGGCAGCTTTCCTTATGAAAACACCAAGGAGAACATGGAACGGGCATTTTGGGATCAGATTCATGCCGGAATTGATTATCCGTGCTACCCACAACTTGTTTCGATGATGGATCAATTTTTTGACCCAGCCATTGAGGCGCAAAGTGGGATTACCAAAAAGGGAAATCAATATTACCTTGAGGGCGATTTTAAAGTTCCCTCGAAACCAATTGCACTGAAATACGGCCAATTTGTCTTAGATTTCTTTGAAAAGTATCCCGAGGCCAAATCCAAAGTAAAAGGATGGAAAGCATGTCTAACAGGTCCCTTTACCCTGGCTGGGGAAATCATCGTTCCACCTGAAAAAGTCAACGGAAAGCGACCCATACTTTATGAAGAACCCCGTGCTATCATGAACGCTGAGATTTGCTCCCAACTTGCCACTATGATGGCAGATGTAGCGAGGGAATATGTGAATATGGGTGCCTCTATTATCTCGATGGATGAACCTTCTCTGGGCTTGATCATTGGAAAACGGAAAATTTTGTTCCATCCAGAAGAAACCTTCGTGGAAATTCTTAACAAAGCCATCGCCCCTATAACTGCCCAATCTTCAAACCAATTATCGGCGCAATTTTCACCCCAATCATCCATTCATGTTTGTGGTCGTATTTCACCACGGTTACGGGACATGTTGTTGCACACTAATGTGAATATAGTTGATCACGAATTTCAAAAAGCGGATAATGAAGGATTATATACGCGGGAACACCTGGAATCGAATAATAAAGTGCTAGCCTACGGAATTCTTGAGAGCAGTGTTTCTTATCAAACAGATGGTAATTTAGATACCTATGTGGAGACTCCCGCCAAACTCGAGGAGCGAATCTCACAGGTGGTATCCGAATATGGGAAAGATTATTTAATTCTAAAACCTGACTGCGGTTTTGGGGGGCTCAAGGATATATTTGGGCAAGAACTGGCATCGGAAATTGTGCGCAAAAAGTTAGCTAATCTCACCCAGGCAATGAAAAAATTCTAAGTATAAATGCTTGCCTTGATTTGTTTTTCTGCACCATTGCTCCAGCTCATGATTAAATCTTTTTTCCCGATGATATCGGATCTTTCTCGGAATTTGACCATTTTTCAAATTCTTGGTCAAAGGAATCGAGAATACGGGTCATTTCATCCTCGGAATCAGCATCTATTTTAAAGATATTTTCATGAAAATTACCTTTTATTTCCTTATTTCCAATTAAGTAATAGATTATTCTCTTGATATCCGATTCGGAAAAATTTACCAGTT
Source organism: Promethearchaeota archaeon (assembly GCA_018238965.1). GTDB lineage: Archaea > Asgardarchaeota > Lokiarchaeia > Sigyniarchaeales > Promethearchaeaceae > Harpocratesius. The sequence goes on along the minus strand of JABCSI010000014.1, from coordinate 2,553 downwards.
CTGCAGCCTCCGTAATGTTCAAAGATTGATTTACTTTCATCATACCAAGAAGTACTTTCTTATTTATATTATATGAATTTTCATCCATTGTACCTTCGGCCCATTGCATTTTTAACCGGAATGCGATCATAATATACAAAATCAGATTGAGTAATACAGGAGGTGATGCATAGACAATGCCTATATGAAATCCAGTTTCCATAACCGAATGGATTTGAATATACATTACGGAAATCAAAGAAACTAAATGAAGAATGATGTAAATAAAGGAACGCAAAATGTGATTTTTTTTAATCAACACAACAAGTTTTAGAATTACGAGTAAGGATGTTGCTATTAGGTGTGTATACAACAATTTCTCATAATTTTCAGGGTACTCTGAGAAAATTAAAGCCGAAGAGTATATTATGGTAATCGTGAGTGCAAAAAAATCGACAACGAAACTGAGCAAAATCAGGTTTTTTATACGCTTATATTTGTATTTTTCAAGGAGCATAGTGTTGGAAGTATTTTTTTGACCATTTTAATCTTGCTATTCTCTCACATTTATGCATTTTACCTAGCATGAGTCTTTTCGAGCTTGGTTTTTAATCCCATTGATATTTCACAATTTTTAGACGATTTAGTAATGAGTTTGGGATTTGCTTGATTTTTTTTTCCGTTGTATGAAATGGAATTTTGTTAAGCAAGCAATAGGAAATTGACATGCAATCGATATATGATAAATTTTTACGATTTTGGCATTTCAACTGACCAGTTTTGGCAATGAGATCATCATCCATAGATATTTGAACAAGGGGATAAACAAATTTTAGGGATATTATTTTACTTCTGGCATAGGATTGACCCTTATGTAGGCAAAGATGATAAAAAACTTCGCTTAATACCGGTCGCAGAACATGAATTTCATACTCCTTTGTTATCGAGCCTTCCAATATTTTCAAAACCTTTTTCCTATCTGGGATATCTTTCCCAAAATAAATGCCAAAAATTCCTGTATCAAGGCATACTTTCTGCATTATAGTTCTAACTCAATGTCAATTTGATGGGCATTATCAAAACTTTTCGATAGTTCTTCTTTTGGAATCAAATCTTCTTCTAGTTGCTCCTTAGTCAAGATTGGAACAAGAGCATAGCCCTCTTCTGTCTTCAAAAAGTAGAATTTTTGTCCTTCCTTATATAGTTCCATTTTTCTGATTTTTGAGGGTATTGTTATACGCCCTTTTTCATTCATAGTAGCGGTATACTGATTTGAAATATTGTTCACCAATTATCTAATATGTTCAACTTTTATAAATTTTAGTCATCATTTTGAAAATATGGATGATTTTTCTCAGAAACTTCCTTTTCATAAATACGGCTTAGCTTTTATTTTCTTGTGTGCTCCGAACTTTTTTGCCCTTCTCTTCCAACCAAAATTTCCCATTTTCGTGTATAATGCTATTGGCATCATTGGTTTTGCCACAAGCTCAAATAATTCTTCTGGAATGTTCTTTCCTTCTGCCAAGGCTTGTGATGCAATATTAACCCCACCAGTAATATTTCTCACCATTCCTCTAAGCTTTTTTAAGGATTTAGCACCCATTACTCCTCCCATTCCAAAGGGTAAGGCTCCTTTCCACTCAAATCCAACTTCACGGGCAAATATTTTACAAATAGCTATTGCAGTATCATTTTGTACTGCTTCTGGAAACCCGCAGTTGATCAGAACCACAAAACCTATTTTATTTTTATCAGATTGATTCAATGACTTTCTGTGATTGGCTATTAGTTCCAAAGCATTGATAACGCCGGCAAGTAGGCAATCCACATAGAGAGGGAATGTTAGAATTATGAGGTCGGCATTATCAATCTTAGAAAGTAATTTTTTTTGTCCCTCTTCTTTTCTAATGAGTTTGTATATGTATTCCTTTTCGGTAGAGAATCCAATTTCCTCCAATCTTGAGGTCATGAAACTTCCAAGAGAATCTGAAGCGCCCGATAAACCTAATTTGCTTGATGGTGCTTTCGGACTTCCAACTAACAGTAACACCTTCCCATCATTTTCAGTTTTTTCAGTATTTTCATCTTTTTTCATTGGTTACTTCAACCGTCACTTAAAACTTGATCATTTCTGTCTAGCAGAAAATCTCAAGCCCCATAGGGGCTCACTCGCAACGGAGAGTGGCTCTTGCACCCTATAGGTACAAGAGATAGATTAAAAAAGAGAATCATACGGAAATTAAAGCACGTAATGCCATATTGCGGGCAGCATTTAAATCACTATCACCACACCAAGTTTCCTGTGGATTATCAGACGTAAAACGAAAATACTTACCAGATCGTAGCCCAATATATTGCTGGATGGTGGAGCGAGAGGTACCGGGAGTAATGTTTAAACTATGAAGATATTGGCTTTTCCAACAAATTTGGGAACTCCAACAGGCATTTTGGCGTATGACAGTAAAGCTTTGAAATGATGCCATGAATCGAACCCGATCGATAATTTGGCTGTGGAAAAAATGCTGTTGGTTGTGAGAGAGCCACCGACCCACCTCGTGTCGGACTGAATGC
>JABCSI010000155.1 GCA_018238965.1 Promethearchaeota archaeon | reverse complement strand
CTTTCAACGCGCCGGATATAGCCGAGACGGTGCCACATTCTGTTTTCAACAATTCATTTTGCTCGCCAAGCCTCTGGAAGTAGTTTAGCATTGCCATGCCGCCTTTGAGCCATGCCATGTTAGATCGATACGAACACGGCTCACCAGCTTCGCTGAGGTCTCTGGATACCCGGGGCAGCCAGACTGTGGCAAGAAAACCGGTGGGGTCAGCTATGAGGTGATCATATTCATCCGCTTTCATATAGGCATCTTCTTCGTTCTGCGGCTCGACATACTGGAAAGCATCATTGGGTGATGCGTCAATGCCGGGTATCGTGTAGTATTTAAGTCCGATAGCGTCCGCCATGCCAGTCCACACAAAGACCATATTTCCCACAATCGCGTCCCATTCAAAATCCCTCGCGCATATTCTCACTGCTTCGAGAGCTTTATCAACGTCGTGGGTCACCTCCTGGCAGTTAAATCCAGCATACTTGCCTGCGAACTCCGCAACAAACGGTCTTATGGGAATCCTATCAGGCTTCTCATTCTGCATAGCTGTAACGTACCGTTCCAGCTTTTCCGCGTATAATTTCTCCATTTTTTCCGACATCCCGATCCTCCTTCGTCCATTATTTTTGGGCAATTATACTTCAGGAATTTTTGTTACAACGTCTAATTATCAGGCAGGCTCTTACAAGGCCGCCACTCTGTCCGGCATCAGGGGTAAACCGATTAAGCTAATCAACGCAAGCCGTTTTTACGAAGCTTTGCAGATTGCTCAACGAAAAAAAAATGAAGAAATTGGCAAATGAACATCAAGGATTTTGCCTATCCGAAAAATATATCAACCAAAAAACCGAATTATTGTGGAAATGCCACTTAGGCCATGTTTGGAGGTCAAAACCCACAAATATTCTCAGGGGGACATGGTGTCCCGAATGTGCTATAATGCAAAGAAGTCTTCCTATTGAATATTATCAGAATTATGCTTATTCAAAGGGCGGGAAATGCTTATCGAAAAAAATACCCCAAAAATCCCAATATCTATTGTTTGAATGCTCTCTGGGGCATATCTGGAAAACAAAGCCTTCTTGTATACAAGATGGACATTGGTGTCCTACTTGTGGTGCTCTTAAAGAACGTTATACAATTAAAGATTTGAAAGCTATTGGCGTTAAGAGAAATGGAAGATGCTTGACATCAAATGGTGATGTAAATGGACATTCGATAATAGAATGGGAATGTGAATTAGGCCATCAATGGGAAGCATCGGTCTTTGCTATTATCACAGGGTGGTGGTGCCCAGAATGTCGAAAATTTAAACCATCAGGAGAGATGCGAGAGTTGCCCACTATTGAAGATATGAGAATTGTAGCCCGATTTCGAGGAGGAAAATGCCTTTCTTCAAGCTATATAAACGGTCAGACTAATTTGCGATGGCAATGCGCAAAAGGCCATGAATGGCTTGCTAATCCAAGTGGAATTGTGAACTCCAAGACTTGGTGCCCTCAATGCGCAAAAAACGCTCCAAAAAAAATTGAAGATATGCAGAACATAGCCCATCTCAAAGGAGGGAAATGTTTATCAGTAAAATTTATTAATGTTAAAGAGCCTCTTAAGTGGCTATGTAAAATGGGTCATGTATGGAATTCCAACCCAGATAATATTATTGGAGGGAGTTGGTGCCCCGAATGTGCAAAAAAAAAACATAGTTTAACAATAAAAGAAATGCAACAGTTGGCGGAAGAAAGGGGAGGAAAGTGCCTTTCAAAAACATATGTGAATTCTAAAACTAAACTACAATGGCAATGTGCCCAAGGTCATCTTTGGAAAACAACACCTCATCATATAAAACAAGGATATTGGTGTCCTCAATGTGCAAAAATAAAACGGAAACTCACCATAAAGGAAATGCAACAGTTGGCGGGAAAAAGGGGAGGAAAGTGCCTTTCTGTTACATATGTGAATTCTTATACTAAACTACAATGGCAATGTGCTCAAGGTCATATTTGGGCTGGAAAACCAAGTAATATTAAACATGGAACGTGGTGCCCTCAATGTGAAATAATTAAAAAGAGACATACTATAGAAGAAATGCAACAGTTGGCAGAAAAGAAAGGAGGTCACTGTCTGTCTTTGAATTATGAAAATCGAGCTACAAAATTACGGTGGATATGCAAAGAAGGACATAAATGGGAAGCTTCCTACGGTCAAACTTATCGTGGAATGTGGTGCCCGATTTGTAAAAAAAATAAAAAAAAGTATACAATAGAAGACATGATACAATTAGCAAAGAAAAAAGGTGGGAATTGTCTCTCTTCAAATTATATAAATCGGACAACAAAATTACGATGGCAATGTGCCCAAGGGCATATTTGGAATACAATGCCAAGTATAATTTTGAGGGGAAGTTGGTGCCCTGAATGTTCTCTGATAAAAAGAAAAAAAGTAACGCCCAAGACATAAAACCAAAAAATGACAAATTAAGGATATAAATTTAATCCCCAAGCAATTTTAAAAATTTAAAAGATTTTTAGATGATTAATTGACTAATTTAGGTATTTTTTTCTTTCTGTCTTTCATAATATTCGCGAACCACGGTTTTAACTAATTCTACCCGTGATCTAAACCCTATATCTGAGTCGACGAGCTCGTCTATGTATTTAAAGGCAAGATTTTATTCTAAAACACAATCAGGTTAATCCAGAGGGCATCACCTATTTTGTACCTTATCTGGGTAAACAACGTTGCGATTTGCAAAGGTCCTTAACGCAATATTTTAATGATCCTGAAGATTATCTTCAAAAACAAGAATTTAGAAGAAAATGACAACTCAAAATGAAGATTCCAGATGGGGTATTTCAATATGCTCTATAATCATTGGTATATACCTTTTTGGATTCTTTTATGTTAACCCGGTGCTTTTCCGATTACTCTCTTCATTTTCTCGGGTGTTATCATAGTTGGCTGGGTTTTCGGAATTTTTATCCCTGAGTTGACCGAAGCAGACACTGATCCTAAAAGAAGAAGAATTCACCCTAGACCCAAACAAAAAAAAGGAAGACAAAATCCCAAAAAGAGCACACAACCGAGATCCAGGAAAAAAGTATCCGATATTGATGATATTCCCGATAACTCTGAAAATTCGATAATCCCAATCGATCCGATCAATCTCGATAATCAGAAAGATGAAAAGCAGATTTGTGATGAGAATCAAATTCAGGAATTCCTTATCCAAAACAGTATCGTCTTTAATCCTGCTGATATATCAGGAACTTTTCGCTTAGTGAAGAAAAATCTTCCTTGTGCCAAACAGCGCCTAAAATTGGAAGATATCACCAATGTGGTTTCTTTTTTAGGAGGGTCACGGAGTATTTTGCAGAGTGCAATTGATATGTATAAGCCTAATCTTTTTTGAAATATTTTAAGACCCTTCTATGGAATTTCATCAATACCAGAAAGGCCAGAAGAACAATCTCTATGATAAGGACATCAAAGAGTGAGATCATCTTAATCGTGATGTTGCACATATCAACATTATGAAGGAGTTCGCAATAGATTTCCAATATTCCCTACATCAGATTTCTTGATAACATTTCTTACAGCAATTAGAATACTGAAAGTGAATAGTATAACTGATCCTGTTAATTCAATAAGCAATTTCCACCAAGGAATTACCATAGTTCGCTCTAACAGTATATTAAGATACTGCATATCTATGACTTGTAGTAAATCAAGGTGATTCATCTGAAAGAGAAATCCAATTGCCCCAAAAATCCCAAATACAGAAAATACCAACGAGAACAAAATTAATGTAAAACCTTCTACCAATTGAATTTTGTATAATACTTTTTTGGGAACCCCTCGAGCGCGCATAACTCCAATATCGGATATTTTCTCTCTTACTGAGATGTACATGATGACCATTATCCCGAATAACACCAGCGACATGAGATAATATGATTCCAATTTAAAAAAGGAGATGGAAGATTGGGAAATACTATCAACGATGTCATTTGTAGGGTAAATCACTTTAACATAGGCATCTGGGGATTTTAGATTCCAGAAAAATTCCGTGTATTGAAAAGATTTCAACTCATCAAGAGACTGTCCTTGTGGAGGATAGAAAACCGCGTCAAAATCACGAATACTGGCATCTCTTACCCATTTTTCATCTATCACTAATACATTTTTATTCGAATTACGCGAAGATATTACTGGGAAAGCATCATATGATCCGATAATTTTCAAAGTGATATATTTTGTTGAGGAATATATAGATACATAACTCACTGTTAAGAACGTCCCAATCGGATAGCCGAGATCAACCATTTTCTGTGGTATAATTACAAATTTATCTTCCGCAAGCATCTCAACTAGTGATTTATCTCCAGCGCCATTGAACCACCAATCTTGAAAATCAATATGCACGGAGAAATTCCTGCTTGGAATGGCTGTCAAACCATAATATTGGATATCTAAAATATCCTCAATTGGAATTATCCCCTCCTCTACTTGTTCTGTTCCAGGGATAACTACGTCACGAATGGCGGAAGAATAAATAAAAGAACCATAGCCGAGTGAATTCTGTTCATCAATTACTGCAGTCAATGTTGAATTGATTCCATATGTTTTCAATTCTTGAGATTGATAAGATATGCGTAGGCCCCCACCAGTTTCAATCATTGCAATCTCGTTTTGATATCTCATTTCTGATTCTACCAAAATTGTATTCATCACAATGAAGCTTAGTGAGATTGTGATAATGAACACAATTCGGAAAGATCTTGCTTGATTATTCATGATACTTTTTGAGGTAAATGCGGCAATTCGTTTTGGAAATAATCTCCCAATAAATCTAATCATTTTTTGGAATAATCCCATATTCCGGCAGAACAACCTTATGAGTGCATAAATCGTGAGAAATGAGGCGAAGGGCAATAAAGCAGTAAATAATGAAATAAAAGGTGCAACACTTATGCGCCATTCAAATATCTCTTGTAATAAGCCCCATTTGATGATAGGGATAAGTGCAAATGGGACCACACCCACAATCAAGATGATCACATCATTTTTACGGATTGGCAAGGTATTTTGGATGTTTTCGCTATATTTCGCCAAGCCCTCCACTGGTTGTTTCTTTAAAAAGGTTTTTAATGGTTCTTTGACTGCCAGAACTGAAATTATAACTCCCCCGATGATCCCGCCAATTCCCGTTCCAATCATCATAGTCTGATTTACTGTAATATCTTCCCATATCGTATACCAAGGATTTGCATTTACTACATCAGGAAAAACCCAATTTACCACAAGGGAGGACGAGATAATCCCTCCAAAAATCCCGAGAATGCCTCCGAAAAATCCAATAATCCCAGCCTCGAGATAAAATAAATTTTTCAGCCCTTGCGATATTCCTCCCCTAACTTTCAACATTGCCATTTCATGTCGCCGTTGTTGATAACTGAAATTCCAGTTAATCTTGCAAAGAAACCAGCCTAGAATTAAAACGGGGATAGTAATAGCAATGAAAAGAACCTCATAAATCAGAATCTCTTGGGAAATCTCGCTTAATTCCTGGCCCATTAAGGATTTTACTGATGTGAATTCTCCTTCACCTATATTATAAATTCGAGTTCTTATATACTCGAATCGTTTTTCCAAACGATTTGGATCAGTATTAAGTAATGCGCTGTGATCAATGATAATTCCATAGGTAATCGAGAATTCACCGCTAGACTGTTGAAGACGCTGATAGTAGTATGCATTGTCCTTATTGATCTCTTGATATTGAGCTTCCAGTTGAGTTAAAAAGGCGCTATGAATTGAATTTTTAAAATAAGTGAGATTCCCGAGCAAAAATACACTATTCCTGGATGCTGAGATTGTATTTCTAAAGGGATGGAAATTATCAATGACTGCAAAATCCGAAAGGTTAAATAAACCGAGAATTGGAATATCGGGAATAGTAATTGAAACGTTGACTCTCTGAGGAGTAGCTGTTTCATAATCGTATGAAAAATCGACATAAGCGAGATGGAGAGCAATTTGTTCCCCAACTGAATAATTGCACCTTTGTGCATACTGCAAATTCATATATACTCCAGGTATGCTTAATTCCAGTGGAGATGAAAAAGTAAGGACATCCGAGTATCGCTGGGCAATTTCTTCAGTTTCAAAAATATTTTGGCTAAGTCCAATGAAATGAGTATCATTTGTCCATTGGTCTCTGGATTGAGAGGGCATTTTAAAAAAATCATCCCATTGAATCTCATTTTCATTCGGTTGGATAATGATATCCTCGAAAGGCACATACCCCGCCGCATATGAAGTGACAAACTCATCAATTTCACCAGATAATGAATTTATTTTTTCCAAATTCCAAGAAGAGTTTGAATTCGTGCTGATCACTGCATAATCGACTTTCGTTTGATCTATTTTAGCCTGAAGCATATGAAAGGCTATTCGATTTGAAGCAATAACCACTCCTGAAACCAAAGTAATACTAATCATTATACCAATCATCAGAAGCAAACTTCGGCTCCTATTCCGCGTTAGAGAGAGCCATAAATATTTTATTGTCATTGCATAGATTCCTGTCCCATGATTTGGTCGAGAAGGTTAAAAAAACCGAGTACTGGTATATCATAAATGCTAACCGAAAAACGATTAAATATTTGCCCCAATTAATGGTCGTATCATTAATTGGATCATTAGTTCCGAGAATGGTAATTATCCCGTAGCGTATGAAGTCACAGATTCATCTAAATTTTCCGTTAGCAACTCAAGTTTGTCCAAATTAGCGGTAATATTTGCATTCGTGCTCTTTACTGCAAAATCGACTGTCACATTGTCCATTTTGTTTCCGATTAAGTGAAACGCCATTCGATTTGCGGTAATGTTGACACAAGACACAAGCATTATACTGATAATAATTCCGATCATTACTAATAAAGAACGGGTTTTATTCCGATTCATAGATCGCCATAAGTAAGATTTAATCATAAGGGTATCCCAATGTCGCCGAATACTTCATCAATTACAAGTCAAATTATGAATGTATAGAAACTAAAAAAGTGTAAGTACTATACGTGTTATCGATTTCCTCTTTTAGAAATCTTTTGCGCTATGACTATTATACTTATGACTCCTAAACCGATCAAGCTGAATTTAATAAAATTTCCATAATTCCCCCAAAATAATTGAAGAGGAGAACGAGCCCAATAGGGCATGGGATAATTAGTGTCTTCCAAATTAAACCGATCGTTAGATATAGCCGCCGATTGACTAGTTGTTAAAAACTCTCCATATTCTGCTTTTATGAATTCCGTGTAAAGAAGAATATATCCACAAGAAAGCAAGAAGTGGGTATTTTCTTCGTAAACAAACAATGAACCACCGCTTGATTCTTGTAGACCTCCCCCTACATAAAAATACCTAGTAAATGAATATTCTAACGCTAATGAGTCAGAGTCCATCCATACATCTTCTTCTATTTCCACCCTCCAATTGATATATCTATCATATAGAGCACTATTCGATTGGTTTTTATATCGAGAGAAAACCACCAAATCACCAATGGACATTTGGATTTTAGGTAAAGCAAACGGCATAATTCCCACTTCGGAACCATCCAGATCCGAAATCCCATAGGTTGTCTTATTAAACAGGTAGTTATTGGATTTATAATATAGGCGTTCACCTGAAGAATTAGCGACTATCTCAAGAGTAAGGTTCAAAATTGTATCCTCTGCATTTTCTGTAAAATTTAAAAGGAAAAAGACTTCTGTTCTAGGTGGATCTGAAATTATGGTTCCATTTAAACAAGAGAAGAATATTATCGGACTTCGATATTTGAACCATACATTATCTAAATTGATAGAATCAGTGGTTTGAGATTGAGGCACTTGCCCAAATATAGGAGATAATTGAAGTAAAATTAGGCATAATATCGCCAAACTGTACCGATTCGAAGTTTTAGTTAATATCCACCACATTTTAATCACTTTGATTTTAAAGGAAAGAATCCTAATATATAAATATTTAGATCACTTTAAAAACGAAATTAGATCTATTCCTTTCTGTTTATAAATCTCTCTTTTCATAGTTATCGCGCGCGTGAATGTTAACTATGTGCGATTAGTAATGTTTTTGAAATAAATTGAATTTATTTAAAAAGTAGTTTTAAAACATCTCATAAAAATATGATTGTAACTACCTTTTTATAGTATAATAAACATATTTTTTATTGAATTGTTCTTAATCAAATTTAGAAGATTGATTTATCAATTCAAAGAAGACAATGTAATTGGCGAGATGAAATTAATGAGAAAAAATAAAAAAACTTTGTTAGTGATTTTGATGTTGAGTATATTTGGGATTACTGCTATTTCTCAAGTGCAGCAAGTCTCTGCCTCAAGCAAATGGGTTTCTGTTGTAGGAGATTTTCAGATTAAGCAAGCGTACCGACTTCTGTCGTATTCAGTTGTGGATTGCAGATTTAGTGCTTATAGAAAAGATTTAGGTGGTGGTGAATATGTATTTCAATCCCCTTCATGTGTACATTCTGTTGATCCTTGCAATGGATGGACTTTTACAGAAGAAGATGATGATACAGTCTTTTATTATATGGGAGGAGGTTATTATTTATGTTTAACTTATTGGGTTGAAGGATATATTCAGAAAAATTCTGACACGGAACGAATCGATTTTAGAGTAACATTTTGTTTAGGTGCTGATGGAACTTATTCAATAACTTATCTTATTCAAGATTTTGTGGATGTGAATGCAGCTAAAGTTACTGGATATGCATCTTATGATGGTACATGGTATTTAAATCCTTCTGCGACTGTCGTATATGAAGACGATTCTGCCACTTGGAATGCAAATCCAAATTTATGGTATTAATCATCAAGACATTCCGAATTTTTTTTAAATAAGTATGCTTAGATAAGCATTCTCCACCATTTTTTTTAGCTAAATCTTGCATTTCTTCAATTGTTTGACCTAATCTTATCTTCCTGCAAATTGGGCACCAGCTTCCTTTCTTCATATTATAATATTTATTTTCCCAAACATGACCCATTTTACATTGCCATTTCATCAAAGTAGATCCATTTTTATAAGATTTAGAAAGACACCTTCCACCTCTTGATATTGCAAATTCTTGCATCATTTCAATATTATAAGTAACCATGAGTTATCCGAATCTCCAATGAAGTTAATTTATTTTCTTTTTTTTGATTTACCACAAATAGGGCACCAATGACCCCGAGCAACATTTCTTGGAATTGATTCCCACACATGCCCATTTTCGCATTGCCACCGCAACGGGGATGACCCCGAGAGATAC
>JABCSI010000367.1 GCA_018238965.1 Promethearchaeota archaeon | reverse complement strand
GTTAGAACACCCGCGGAATTCTCACATGATGCTAAAATTGCCCCCTCGTTAATGGATTCGATAAAATACACATTTAGCAATAAAGCCTTTCTAATTTATCTTATCCCTGCTCTCGGCACGTGGATTGTCATTGGCATTCTGCCAGCTGTCATTCCATTATGGGCAACCCATGTACTCAACATCACGGAAGAAAACTCCATTCTAACAGGTGTGTTACTTCTGGTAACATTTCTTGTAAGCGGTCTCAGCACACCTCTTTGGGTAAAAATCCGTCAAAAATGGGGGGCTCGGGTGGCAGGTCTCGCCGGAGTTGGAGCTTGGATCCTAACTATTCTGGGATTTCTGATCGCTCATGATTTTCCAACCGCTTTAATCACTATGATTCTAAACGGTTTTGGGCTGGGAGGGTCTTTATATTTTTACGACCAATGTTTAGCCGAAATCATCGATGAGGATGAAATTAACCATGGAGTTAGACGTAGCGGCGGTTATTATGGCATGATTAATTTCGTTATTCGACTAAGCGGCGTAATTAATTTTCTAATGATCGGAATTGTGTTTTCTGGATCAGATTGGGAGTCATATACTCCAGATCCGGGAGTTGATACCTTAGCCGGAATTCAGTTCCTACTGAGTTGGTTTCCGTTTATTGTCTTGGTTCTGAGTTTTATCGGTCTCTGGTTTTACCCAATTAAGGGGGAGCGCTTAGCCGCAAATCGAAAGCGGTTAACAGAATTACATAATAAAAAAAGAGAGGATAATACATAAAAAAGCAAAAGCAAAAAAGAAAAGTATTAATCTTCATTTTCAAATTTTTTGATTATGTTTCCAAAATGGATCTGGGCATAGGCAGCCGCAAAAAATGAAGTTCCAATCCCCCAATCAACCGTAGTAAGTCCTACAGTCCCTGCGTCCCAACCTTGATGCCCATAATTCTCATAAGCTACTCCAAAATCTTTTGTACGAACTAAATGAAAATTCCCTGGTGTAATTTTTTTATTAATAGGGTTTAAAATTAATGGAAAGGAAGCATGTAATGCCGCAATCCCCCGAATTAAATGATCTGACCTATGAGAAAGCGCGTAATATTCCAAATAAAGACGGGAAAAGCAAGCTTGCCTTATGTCAGACCACTCACCATCAATATTCATCACTCCAAATCCCCCGATAAGATGGGCATTTAAGAATGGAGGGGACCACATCTGTTGAAAGAGAGATAAGTAATCCAGTAAACCAGTTCCTGTTTTGAGATATTTTCTTTCCGAAGTTGTGATAAAAAGTAATCTATACATCTCGATTGCCCAAGAGATGCATAAATTATTTTGCGGTCCCAATTTTGGAATGTGTTTAAATTGTGGATGAACTCGATCAAACATTGGACATGAATATTTTGACTCAAAATCAACCCAACTGTTGATTGGAACAATTTCAAATTCTATAAATTGAGCGATCTTTTTTGTAGACTCAAGATACTCTTCTTTAGGGATGATTTTAAACAATTCAAGAAGAAACATCCCTACAGATCCAGATTCTGCACTATTTTTAAGCCCAATATCAGTGCTTTTACCATTTTTATCCACATAAGAAGGAATTGCACCTGACTTTAATTGGCAATTTAGTAAGAACTCAGCAAGATCTTGACATCTTTTTTTTGTTTCATCGGAAATTTTACCTTCTAAATCGTTCTCGAATTTTAATAACCAATAAAGTGCTAAAGCCATGTCAGTCGTATGAAAACTATCCGAAAAATCAAATGCTTTACTACTATTTATCCATAAAATATCTCCCGATTTTTGAGGCAAACAAATAGCGGGGAAATATCCATTATTTGGGGTATTCATTAGTAAATTTTTCATAGATAACGCTTTTTCTACATAATCCGAACGGTTTAATTGTTTTCCCCAGTAAAATAGCCCATAAGCAGTTCGTATCTGCATAAACCAAGCTGTATTCCAAATATATTTCGGGAATTTTGGGGCGAAAAAACTTAACAGAAATCGTAAAATCAAGTATATTGATTTATTTTGATACCATTTGTGAAGCATTCTATACGAAAGCTCCCACTGACCTTCCGCAATACCTTTTAATTTTTCTGGTGTAATAGAGAAATATTTTCCTCGACCGCCTCCAGTAAATGATCGCATCATCATTCCTCCACAAATTTTATCATTCAATTCAAATGAACACCAGCCATTAAAATTATTAAAATAACGATCCATGCTGTATTCTATGTATTTTTCGTAGGGTTGGAGAAGTGGTGCACTATCAAAACGAGAAGGTATAATTGGATATTTATTATAATCAACAGGCCATTGAGGGAAAAAATAGCGAAAATATTCCCTAGTATATCGAAACAGGGTAAATTGTGATATTTGATTTAGTAGAGTATTGCGATTTCCTTTAACAAGTAAGAAATATAATGTAGATTTCAATTCTTGTTCTGGATTTGATGATTTTTTTAAAAAAGCGGTTTTATTTGTGCGCTTAAAGAACACGTGCCCATAAGATTTCTGTGAACAGAACCCAAATTTAGCAGTGTGATCGTTACTTGATTCTGAAAGACGCATATATTGGCGAAGGGGTGAAGGCGTGGAATTATTCATAAAATCAGGTAGAATTCCAAAAGAATATGATTTATTTTCAAAAAGCATGCAAGGATTTCGAAAAGCATGTTCCCCGACGATATCTTCAGGATTTGGCGTCAAATGTGGGATCCAAAAACATACATTTTCTTTCGGGATAATGAAACTCAGGTT
>JABCSI010000366.1 GCA_018238965.1 Promethearchaeota archaeon | reverse complement strand
TAGTGCACCCGCCACTTTTTTACTACCGATCTCAAAGGATGATTGTATTGCTGCGTTCACATAATCAGGTGCTTTATCGATAAAATTTGCGATATCTGGGTCCACTAAATCTGGGGATTGAGGATAACTTTGACGTTTTTTCTCAATACCCCAATATAATATTGATTTTGGTTCGGATTTGAGAGATTTTAATGCTTTGGGAATTGTGTTTTTTATTTTAGATTCAGTTGGGTTCTGAATTGTGAGAATTTTTACATGTTTTCCTCGCGTAGCTAAAATATCAATTGAATCATCTAACCATTGTTTGAGAATATCGATTTGAGAGTTGGAGTAGCGAATTTGGTGTTCATCATTATGAATAACTTTTACCATCACATCTTTCGCCCCATGTTGTTTGCACAGGTCAATTGCCAATTGAAGTAATTCTTTGTTAAGTTCCATTATAATACCCTCCCTACCCTCACATTACGAATTCTGAAATGGGCTCCACCCATACTGACCGGTACGGCTTGCATTGGGTCACTCTTTCCACAAGATCCGTACGGGGAAAACAATTCTTTTCCAACCGCGTCCACGTTCTGAAAGATCCCAAATGTTGTCAATTCCAGTGTGGGTCTCCGGATTTGCTGAGTGGTAAGCTTGCCGTTTTTAATCAAATAACATTCCAGCCCTACATATTTTGATTGGAAGCGACGGTCGTCGATATTCCATTCGGTGAAACTTTTCATGTAAATTCCTTCTTTAATTCCTTCAAATAATTCATCGTGATTGAAATCACCCGGTGCCATGTATGTATTTGCCATTCTGACTAGTGGTTCTCGATTATAAGAATAAGCCCGAGATGCCGCTGTTGAACTGCAGTTAAATCGCGCAGCAAACTCCCTGTTTATAAGCAAATCATTTAGCATACCATTTTTAATCAATTCGCGTGGCCGTGCTTTCACACCCTCATCATCATATATATAAAAACCAGCATTTTCGGGGTAGGTGGGATCATCAACTACTGTCACACAATCATTTCCAATTCTGATGGTCCCGGGTTGGAAATCGCCTTTCCAGAGATCTTTATAGAAAGATTCTCCTGCTTGTGCTCCTTCCCTTCCAAGAATTCGATCACCTTCACTTGGATGTCCTATATTTTCATGACACATGATACCTGCTACTTCGCCACTAACAACTACGTCAATCGGATTGAGAAATTCATGGGACTTTGCCTTTTCCGTAGTGTCTACAAGAGCCATTGTATCTCTTATAATGTGGTCCTCAATATTCTGCTCTTCAATCCACTCCCACCCTTTAGCGGCACCCAATCCCAAATTTCTCTGTTCTGTCCGGCTGCCCACTTTGGTGGTATAGTAACCATATAGGGAAATTATAGAATTTGTGGATTCGATTTTGGCACCCTCATTATTCATAAAATATTTGTGATCTTTAACCATATCAAAATACAGTATACGGTTTTTCAGGTTTTTGCCTACTTCTCTTTTTTGTCGCTTTTCCACAGTTTTAAAGAACTTCATCTTTTCATCTTTGCTTATATCCCGGAATTCTTGTTTTACAGGAGTTTTCCATTTTGTTTCTTCAAATTTTTCTGTGGAAAAAATGATCGGATCTTTTCGTTTAGCTAGTTTTGCTAGTTTAATTGTGTGTAGAACCGTGCTTTCCAGGTCATCTTTTGTTATTTTTTCTGTGCACCCGAATGCAACTCCTCCATCGGAAATAACTCTGATCCCGATCCCAGCTGAATCCTCATTAATAATCCCGATTGGTAAACCGTTTCTTAAGGTGTAATTTTCATTATAACGTGCGATAAATCTCGCTTCCGCATAGAATGCTCCATGTTGCTCAGCAAAATCTACTCCATACTCGACCAAATCAAATCCGTCGTTCATTTTCATTCCTTCTTTTTCTTTTTTATTAAAAAAATTAAGTAAAGAAAGTTTCCTTATTTGGGGACTCTGCAGTCTCTTTCTTGTACTCTTCAGGATTGATCTTTCTAAAGACAATGTAACTCAATATTAATGTCAATATGCAGATAATAGCGATCAATATATAAATTGTCTGGAAACTATCTACCCATGTAGCTAAAACTGAAATTAACCGTCCTCCAATGTAGGTTCCAGAATATTGTCCGGCATTTGCGAGAGCAACTAATAGAGAATAATAGGTTCCTTTTAACATCGCGTAATTTTTACGTGTTATATCTGCACGAATAGTCTGCCCAGAGACCAAAATTGCCGCTTGGGCAAGACCTACTAATACTTGACTAATTAGACCCATTATTATATTAAAACTGAAAATACTGAGAATTAAAGCCATTAAATAAAGAATATAGGAAATCTGAATTCCTTTCGCTCGATCTTTATCGGCAAACCGACCTGCTAATAACGACCCAATAACGGTACCTACACCACTTGCAATGTAGAAATAAGTGGTCCATTCCAATAATTCAATGGACTCGCCCGATTGTAAACTTACCATAGTTTCTTCTACATTAAGTATACCATGGTTGAGTAAAACATAAATATTAAAGATGTATATTATTAGAGAGGCAGGGAACATAACTAATAAGGTCCAGAGAAATATCTTCCAGTTGGATTTTTTTGTAAATATGGAAAGAACCTTTTTTCCGAGATTTTTATCGGGTACCAGCGGTTTTTCTTGGATAAATTTTGGTAAAAAGCTTCCGATGAGCATCAGAACGCCTGTTAAAATAAATAATACGGGGAGAATTCCAAGTGACATAAAGATCAATCCTAATA
>JABCSI010000365.1 GCA_018238965.1 Promethearchaeota archaeon | reverse complement strand
AGCCCATGTCCAATTACCAGAGTGTGTGTCATGGGTTGTAGCAGTAGCATCGATAGTAATGGAGGTATTTACCCAAAAATCGGATGCACGGGGGAGAATTCTGGATGGATTCGTGGAAACGACCCCATCTTGGGAAGTAAAGAAATTTTCCGCCCCTAGAGTAAATAAGAGTGAAAATAACACAACTAGAACCAGAATTTTGTTCTTTCCACTGCTTTTTTTTGTTTTTTTTGTGTGAAACATAGTAAATCATCTTTTCAATCCGGTGATTTGATGTTTTATTTTTTACCAAAAAATCACCGTAATAGCACAAAAGAGTTAATCGGTTTAACTATTAAGTTTTTTCCCCAAATTCCCTTGCAACAATGAACGATATCCAGAAGACAAAATTGTAAAAAGGGAGATATGTAAAAATTAGAATTAAATAAGAAAATTGTTATTTGAGATTTTTCCTAAATAGAGCTAGAAAAAACCCCATTGTATTAGTCGTAGCTTGGGAAAATCGGGCCATGGCAATATTATTCGCTGATGGAGATACCAGATGGGAATAAGGCGAAGGAAACCATGTTGGAAGGGCGCATGGTTTGAGTTGATCTGCAAAATGTGTCATTTGAAATTCCCCTTCTTCGGGATACATGCTACACGTCGAATAGATAAGAATCCCACCCGGCTTCAGCAGGTCGATGGCATTTTGGATTAGTTGCCTTTGGAGATCAACATGTCGCCGTAAGAAATTAGGTGATTGGCGCCATTTCAATTCCGGCGTGGAATAAAGGGTGCCGCTTCCTGTGCACGGAGCATCCAACAAGATAACATCCGGCTTGAAGGGAGAACGATAGGGGGGATTTATTCCGTCTGCTTGAATCAATGATAAGGGAGATATATTTTGAGAGTTCTTTTGAGAGTTATTTTGAGATTTGATTTGCGGGAAAAACAATCGACTAACCAAATTCAGCCTGGACGAGTGAATATCTTGGGCAAGAATCCGTGTCCGGGAGCCGAAAAAAGAATTAATCAGTCTGGTTTTACTTCCGGGGGCGGCACAATAATCCAAAACATATGCAGGGAAAGATACTGGTGAAGGGTGAGATTTTCGGTATTCCGAACCGGCAGCAAAGATACTCAAAAACGAGGGTATTTCGGCAATATAGAGTAAATTTTGTCGAGCTATGGCAGAAGATGCCAGTGAGCTTTTATATTTATTCAAAATAGAATACAATCGGGAAATTTGGGGGTGATTCTGAATCGGAATGTTATGCGTTTCACAAAAGCTAGTGAATTCCTGCTGAATTTCAGAAGTTGTTGGAGAATCGGAGGTCGGAATGTAGACACCAAACTGGCCCTTCTCCGCAGTCGATGCAATAGCTTGGAACTGGGTTTGAAGATTTGAATCATCGAGGGATTTGGAGTTGGATAAAGTGGAAATAAAGAAGGAAGGGAGGGCATACTCAAGACTCCAGCGTTCTTCTTGATTTTTGGATTTTAGGGCAATTTTCCAGCTGAAGGATGATATTTTCGTATAAAAACGTGAGAGAAAATTCTTTTGCATCAGTGGATCTCGGATCTTTGAAACCTCAGCCCTTATATAGGGAAGAGTGGCCTTTTCCCAGTGAATTCTAAAAATTATGAACCAAAATAGGCTTGGATCTTGGTTAGGTGATACTGTGGTTCCCATTGCCCGGAGAGTTTTCCGAAAAATGAATTGGAGCTGATTTTGGTGCCGCATAATCTCCTGTTCATAATGAAAAATCCACTTATGGGAAGAATTTTGAAATGCACCTACAAGAAAACGATGTAACGCTGAATTTACCATATTTACCACAACAATTACCGTATGTTCAATATTTCCCCGGGAAACCGTACTTCCGATGACCGTTCTTTGATAATACGGTTTTTCTTCATGATATCAGGAACGATATTTGGTTCGATACGCCTCCACAGATATAAAGGAACGAGATACCACAGCACGCTCATCAACAATAGAAGTTTTCCATTGACGACTTCAAAAAGGACTTCGAAAATTATATATTGAAAAGCCAAGAATATCAGGGTAAATCCTTTCCCGTACTGATCTGAAAAATTCAACAGAGCTTGTGTTGTTCCCATATGTTCGGGTAGATTAACTTCCAAAAGAGTTGGAGTCCGGTTAATCGTGATCGGGGCAACAAAAAAGCTACCGAAAAATAGCGAGACATAATAGAAAACATATATGGGATGATAAAAAAGCACAGCGTTCAAAATGGTGTAGTACATGACAGGATTCAAAGGGTTTTGTCCATCAATCTGTTCGGAGAGGTTAAGTCCGGTAAAATCCACCGGAGTAATGCACAGAAATGCAAAAATGAAAAGCGGTATGGCAATAATCAAGCCCTTGTAAGTATAATTTGCCCGTTTTCGCGGGGATCTGCTGTGGAGATAGTCAAAAAAAGGCCCCAGAATAATAGTTCCAAGAAAATAACCAATCCCAACTGCAGCACCGAATATCTGTGCAACTTGAATTCGAATCAAGGAGGGAAATGACATAAAAGGATAAGTTGCGAGATAATAAACCAGAAAAGAACTCATAATGGCTCCCGGAATCACCGCAAAAAAGGAGAGGATGATAATACGCCTATTTGTTTTAATTTTCCATAAGGATCGCAAATCCTTTCGATTAATGGTAAAAGTATAAGCGAGTTGTCCATCTCTTAGACCTTGTCCCATTTGGGGATTGATAATTTCAAATGAACTGGCACCCCGCTGGGGTATCCGAAAGAAAGACAATATTACG